>JANWXX010000560.1 GCA_025057345.1 Polyangiaceae bacterium
CTACCGCCCTCACCTACATTGCCAGCGACTCCACTGCCACCCTGACCGGCGGGGCTATTCCCCGAGCTAGCAGAGGTATTCCCCACCAAATTCCCCTCGGTCCCCCCCCCCATCCCCAACCATACCCCCCTGCCCTCCCTGTCCTCCCGCCTCCTCGCTAACTCCAGCATCCTCGAAAGTCGAGCAGGAGATGAAGGCAATGACAAAGGTGCCAAGGGCAAACATTAGCCAAGAATGTATGGCCCTACTATAGCAACTCTCATCGGTCCTGCATCTTCTAGCAACCTTATGCAGAGGTAGGAAAAAGGCCCTCAGGGGGAGGAAAGCGGCCTCTCCGAGGCGATTGCCCGCTTCATCGCGTCGATCAGCCCCTCAAGGGTGGAAGGGGACGCAGTCGCTGCCACGGAGAGCCCTGCCGCCTCGGCGGTGGCGGTAGTGACAGGGCCAATGCTGACCAGCTTCACCCCGGCCAGCAGCGGGAGGCCTTCCCCACCAAGAAGTGAAAGCAGGTTGGAGACGGTGCTGGAGGAGGTGAGCGAGATCAGATCGACCGCACGAGCCTGAAGAAGGGTACGGAGTTGGTCCCGGGTTGACTCTCCAGGAGGACGAGTTTCGTAGGCCACTACCAAGTCCACCTCGCCTCCTGCGGCCCGGATCGTTTCCGGGAACACGTCGCGGGCTACCATCGCCCGAGGCAAGAGCACCCGAGGCCAGGGACGCGACGTAGGGGGACGGGGGAAAGCCAGCAGTGCTCGGGCCAAAGCCTCGCCATGGAACTCCGCCGGTATAAGGTCCGCTTTAACCCCTCTCTCCCGGAGGGAAGCTGCAGTGCCTGTACCTACTGCGGCGACCCGAACACCGGCAAGAGCGCGAGCGTCGAGACCCTGACAGTCTAGGGCGTCAAAGAAGCGCGCGACGCCGTTGGCGCTAGTAAAGGCAAGCCAGTCGTAGGTGGAAACCGAACGTGCAGCGCGAGCAAGTGCTTCCGGATCAGGAGGAGGATGGATCTCAATGGTGGGAAGTTCGATAGGGGCAGCCCCTTCCTCTCGGAGACGGTGCGCGAAGACACTGGCCTGCTCACGGGCGCGGGTCACAAGGATACGTTTGCCGAAGAGGGGCTTATTGTCGAACCAACGGAGGCGTTCACGAAGATTGACGACATGCCCGATGATCACAAGAGCAGGGCTGCCCAACCCCTCCTGCTGAACACGGTCGGCAATCTGGTGAAGGGGCGCAACGACAGTGCGCTGCTCAGGACGAGCACCCCACTGGATAACAGCGGTGGGGGTTTCCGGGGGCCGCCCATGCTCGATAAGGGAAGCCGCAATCTCTCGGAGACGTCCCATGCCCATGAGCACACAGATGGTACCGGCACGTGTGGCGAGCCGCTGCCAGTCGTGACCGTCAGGGCCGGTGCTGGCCCGGGGGGTTCCGGTGAGGAAGAGGACGCTTGACGCAAGGTCACGATGCGTGAGAGGGATGCCAGCATAAGCGGACACGGCGACTGGGGAGGAGATTCCCGGGACGATCTCGAAGGGGATCTTCTCCTCCGCGAGAGCGAGAGCTTCCTCGGCGCCTCGGGCGAAAAGGAGTGGGTCGCCACCCTTGAGCCTCCCAACGACCTTGCCCTGACGAGCCAGCTCAACAAGCCTCTGGTTGATCTTCTCCTGGGGCTCGCTCTCCTCACCGCCGCGCTTGCCGACAAACTCCGCCGAGGCTCCGGGCTTGAGATAAGCGAGAAGGGATGGATGGGCCAGCGCATCATAGAGTACCACATCACATATCCCCAGAACTTCTCTACCACGTACAGTGATCAACCCTGGATCGCCCGGTCCTGCGCCGATCAAGTAGACCTTTCCTTGTGACACAGCGTTCCTTAGAACGCAGCGGCGCCCAGGCTACAACCCCCCAGGAGGCTCACGGAATGACTTGCATAACGGGGCTCTTTCTGGCAGGAAAAGCCATGCTTTCGCCCCATCGAGAAGCGCTCCTGCAGCGAGCAGCACGGTGCTTCGACGAGGTGGCCGGTAAGACGAGGCTTCTAGATAGCATCCAGTGGCCACAGACAACGGAGCAAGCCTTCTTTCAGGCGGGGGCTGAACAGCTACCGTGCCCGGAATATCGGATCGACACCACCACGGCGCAAGCAAACATCCGGCTGCTGGACGATCTCATGAGGATCCTGGACAGCCACGACCCACTGGGGGCCTACCTCCGGGCGCTGGCATCCAGCTACCGGGATGCCAACGAGATGCTTTTGTCGGTAGGCACCAAACGGTTTTATGAGCTTTCTCTCCTCCAGTATGGCGGCGCGCTATCCCTCACGTTCAACGAGCATACAACCAACCTAGACCTCGCCATCCACCTCGGATCACGACTAGGGCATACGCTGAGACGGGGAGGAGATGCATCTCTGACAGCAGAGGAATTCGCCCGTGCCATCGAGAGAAAACTGGCAGAGCTGCAGCCAGGGTTGGATGTGAAGGTTGTGCTCGATGAAACACTGGCACCCAAGGTGATTGCTGGGGCTCGCCGGGTCCGTGTCCGATCCGGAGCGATCTTCTCGCCCATGGAAGTCGAAAGCCTCTTTGCCCACGAAATCGAAACTCACGCGCTGACTGCACAGAACGGTATGCAGCAGCGGCACCTACCGTTCCTCCGGGCTGGAGGGCCCCGCACAACTCGTACCC
>JANWXX010000561.1 GCA_025057345.1 Polyangiaceae bacterium
TCTCCCTCGCTCCGTACGTCAATGTAGACATACCCTTGTTCCAGGAGGGCGTACGCTTCGGCTGGCTGCACTCGCGTAAGGTGGGTCGCCATGAGGTACGGGCTAGCTTTGGCCTCCCCTGCTGGCAAGCAGCCCCCCAAGAAAAAGACCGCCCCCTGGAAAAAAAGGTTGCGAAGCCGGTGGGGTGATGTAGAAGAAGGCCCTCCAACGCGGGGCTGTAGCTCAGTTGGGAGAGCGCATGCATGGCATGCATGAGGTCAGGGGTTCGAACCCCCTCAGCTCCACCGTGATAACCATCTGAAACCTTGCTCTTCCTCGGTGGGTTTGCAGTTGGTTGTGGGGATTCTGCTCTCCCCAACAGTTTTCCTTGGCCTGCACCAAGGTTTCAGGGAAAACCCAGGGGATGAAGTTCCAGGAACGACTCATCGCTCTGGTGCGGTGGCTGGTGTTGGGGGCGTGGGTAGGAGTGCTGTGTGGGGCAAGTTCGGCGCTGTTCCTTTGGCTGCTGGACCAGGCCACACGCTTCCGTACACGCCACGAGGCGATGGTGTATGCGCTGCCGGTGGCGGGTCTTGGGATCGGATGGGTCTACGAGCGTCTGGGGACAGCCATCAAGGGGGGAAACAATTTGGTAATCGACACCCTCCACGACGGAGGACCCGAGATTCCGGTGAGGATGGCACCGATGGTACTACTCGGGACGGTGGTAACGCACCTGTTTGGCGGGAGCGCAGGGCGGGAGGGGACGGCCGTCCAGATGGGGGCGAGCCTTGCGGACTGGTTTGCTCATCGGCTGAAGATCGAGGGCCGTATGCGTTATCAAATGCTAGCGGCAGGGGTGGCTGGGGGGTTCGGTGCGGTCTTTGGTACACCTATCGCGGGGACTGTATTTGCGCTGGAAGTAGTGGTCTTGGGAAGCGTTGAGTACGAGGCCCTGATTCCTGCGCTTGTTGCAGCACTGGTGGGAGACATGACCACCCAAAGTTTCGGGATCGGTCACACTGCCTACCCTGCTCCTCCTCCGGTGCATCTGACGCCCCTGCTCTGGGGCAAGTGGATGTTGTTTGCCGCTGCTGTGGCTCTAACGACAACAGCCTTCATCGAGCTGACCCATGAGTTGAAGAAGTTGGGTGAGCGGTATATTCCGAGCCTTCCCCTGCGCATGTTGATGGGAGGTATGCTGGTGGTGGCTCTCTGGCGTCTCTTCGGAACCCATGACTACTTGGGGCTAGGGATCCCGATGATTTCCCGTTCCTTTGAGGATCCTTCCCTTCCTGTGTATGCATTCGCTGCCAAGCTGCTGTTCACCGGGATCACCCTGGGCACTGGATTCCTTGGGGGGGAAGTGACACCGTTGTTTTTCGTTGGGGCGACCCTCGGTAGTGTCTTGGCTCGATGGCTTGGAATCCCCATCGCCCTCGGAGCCGGTGTGGGCCTCGCCGCCGTCTTCGCTACTGCCTCCAATGCACCGCTAGCCCTATCGCTCATGGCCATTGAGTTGCTGGGGGCATCCGTTCTGCCCCATGTGGTTATCGTCTGTGCCATGGCTTACCTGCTCTCTGGCCATCGGAGCATCTATGCAGCGCAGCGCCTGTTCCGTGCGAAGCATGGCGAGCCGCTTCAGACCAAGTTGGCGCTCCGGGATCTACCGCCATCCCGGTGAGCGCAGGGGGTTGACGGAGGGCCCCACCAGGGGAACATGGGGACGTGATGTTGTCTTCGGTTATCCGGCGACTGGTTGCCCTCCTGGCTGGGCTTGCACTCTCCTCGGGTGCTGGGTGCTCCCCCCTGCCAGGGGCGAAGCCGGTGGTGCGGATTCCCTGGACTTCGTCCTCGAGCTCTGCCCGTGATGAGCCAGCGCGCTGGGTCTACACACCTCCGGCTCCCCGGGGACTCCTGGGGCGGATCACCACACCGGATGGGCTAGAGCTCTACTTTGGGAGAAACGGCGAGCGTTGGCGTGTGGATCGGGCTCGTCAAGTCATTGAGGCGGCTGGCGACCTAGCCGAGCAGGATCTTGTGGCTGCTGCTCAAAGCCAGCAAGGTAGCTGGCTCTTTATGGGGGCTAGCGGGATGATTTACGAGGCGGATGAGCCATTGGGTCCCTTCCGGAGGGCGCTCCCAGCTCCAGAGCCAGTGGCTCGCGTGGAGGCCAGTCCCCAGGGGCTTCTAGCCATTACCCTTCGAGGCACCCTACTCCGCTCCTTCGACGGCGGAGCCACCTTCTCTCGAGCTGTCCTTGATGTTCCCTTTGCGGCTGACGTTCAGCTCTTGGAGGACGGCAGCGGTCTGCTCTTGGCGTTTCCCGAGCGTCTCTATGAAACTCATGACGGTGGGCTGCAGTGGGCACCGATCACGGCCCCATCGATTGGCGCGCAGCGCTTCCATCGCTTTAACGAGGAGAGCATCCTAGTCCAAGGGGTCTCTGGTTCCTTTCTCTGGAAAAAGGGGTTCTCTTTGCGCCCGACCCAAGCCCATCCTCCACGCTCTGTCTTTGAACTCCCCGAGGTGTTGGGATCTGGGCCTGACGCTTCTGCCTTCGCCCAAGGGATGGGCTTCTGGCGTGGTGACCAGAGTGTTGAAGTGCTCCCTCCTGACCGGCGCGGTGAGCCCTGGCGTCTCGGTATCGGGCGCCCTGGACAACGCCTTGCGATTTCTGTTCTTCCAGAAACGGAGGGATGCC
>JANWXX010000562.1 GCA_025057345.1 Polyangiaceae bacterium
CCTTGTCCTTGGATGTGGCCATCGGAGTGTAACAGCCCGATATTCCTCAACATTCCTGGGTGGGTGCGTAACCCCTAATTGTATGTGAGCGATTGTTTCATAGAGCCATCCGCAGGGGATAGGTTACGGGTGGGAGAGCATAGCGTCGACGATCCAGGGGATCTCAGCGGGGTCGCAGCCAAGCCACAGGGCCAGCTCATCGATGTCCGGAGCGTCCCGACTCTGCATTGCTCGCAGCACTCGCTCTACCAGATCAGCGCGCACCGCCCGGGGGTTGCACGGCAGGTAGCCCACGAACAGGAAGCTCGCTGGGTCCACGGTCGGAGAGAGCAGGATGGAGGGCGCACCTGGAGGAGGGCACGGCGTAGGTGCATCAAGGAAGGCGCGGGCCAGGGCGGCACGGCGGGAGATGCTCTCTGGGGCGAGCATCGGGGCAACGTAGATCGCCCTTTTGCCTAGGACTACGCCCATCTCCCGGAAGGCCACTCGATCCTCCCGGGAGAGGGCCCGGAGTGCAGCTTCGTGGCGTTGTGTAAGTATTGTTCCTAGCGATTGCTCCAGAGCCAGGCGTATCCCCTCGGCAGCGATAGAGATGCCTTGCATGGCGGGTCCTCGCAGCGGGTCCAGCAGTGCTGCGACCTCGTCCCTGGCGAAGGCCAAAAGCCGCCGCTGCATACGGAGCCGCAGTCCTCCGGGGAGCGTCTCGTGTCCGTGGAGCTTTACGTCCGGGAGGAGGAGCTTTGCTCCCCGGGTGAGTTGGCCTACTTCTCGATCGTCGAAGAAGATCCGGCCTCGGGCGTCAAGGGAGAAGCGCAGATGGGAGGCGTCGAGGAGCTCCTCAGCCCAGGTGTTTGCGTCGGCAAGGGGGGGCAGGTCGACGGCGGTACTGAGGTGCGCCAACCTGGCAAAGGGGTGATGGACGGAAGGGACCGGGGGTTTCGTCTTGCGACGTACGCCCCGACCCTTCTCAACGAAGCGACGTATCAGTGCCTCGTGGAGTGCATCGCTGAGGCGATCTTCGATTTGGCGGGTTCGTTCCTGCCAGCCAAGGGCATTGCGGAGCCAGGACTCTCGGTGGGCCACATAAGTCCAGGTTCGGATGGCGGCGATGCGAGCCGTGAGGGTGTCAATATCGCCCAGAGGGTCATCAAGCGCATCAATGCGCTCGGCCAGCCAAGTCTGATCCAGCTCGCCTCGGGTGCTGAGCTGAAGGAAAATCTCTCGGAGCAGCGCTGTGTGATTTTCCAGGAGCAGCTTGCGAAAGTCGGGGATGGAGCATACCTGCCAGAGAAGTTCGACTTGGGCAGGCCCTTGAGCCAAAGCGCGGATTTCGTGATCTTCTGCCAAGAGCGCCAGGGCGTCTGTATCGTCAGCTTCCCGCTGGAGGACGAGCCAGGGGGAGCGAGGGCGCTCTTGGAGCGAGGCGAGGAGCGCGCTTGGTGAAGAAAAGTCGAGGGAGCTGTTGCGCCAGATCAGACGCTCTACAGAGGGGAAGCGGTGAGCCTGGAGGTCATCGGCCACTTCCAGGGGGAGTTCCAGAGGGGCTACGGTGCCGAAGGTTCCGTCGGTCTGGTAACGACCCGCGCGTCCAGCGATCTGTCCGAGCTCGGCCACGTCCAGCCGCCGGGTTTCCTGGCCGTCGAATTTGTGCAGGGCTGCGAAGGCGACGTGGTTGACCTGGAGGTTGAGACCCATCCCGATGGCATCAGTAGCTACCAGGGTGTCTACTTCGCCCGCTTGGAACATGGCTACTTGTGCGTTGCGGGTGCGAGGTGAGAGGGAGCCTAGCACGACCGCGGAGCCTCCTTTGTTTGCCCTGAGACGCTCCGCCAGCTCGTACACCTGATCGGTGGAGAAGGCGACGACTGCAGAGCGCCCGGGGAGGCGAGTGATTTTCTCCGCTCCGGTGAAGCTGAGACGGGAGAAGCGCGGAGCATCGGCGAAGCGCGCAGTAGGGATCAGTGCAGCGACGGCGCGGCGCATGGTGTCCGAGCCGAGGAACCAAGTTTCCCGACGACCCCTAGCGTGGAGAAGACGGTCGGTAAACACGTGACCTCGCTGCGGGTGTGCTGCGAGTTGGATCTCGTCTACCGCCAGAAAGTCGACCTCTTGCTCCACTGGCATCGCCTCTACGGTGCAAACCCAGTAGTCGGGCTTCCTCGGAACCCGCCGCTCCTCCCCAGTGACCAGGGCGACTCGGGTTTCTCCGACCCGCATGGAGATCTTATCGTAGACCTCCCGGGCGAGCAACCTCAGAGGGAGCCCGATCATTCCCGTGTCGTAAGTCAGCAAGCGCTCAATGGCCCGGTGGGTCTTCCCCGTGTTAGTAGGCCCTAGTGCGGCAGTGATTGTCGAGCGTTCCGGCATCTGGTTTGAAGCTTAGTCGAATAGGGGCTGTGCTGCTGGCCTGCTATGCCTTGCAAAGCGAGAGCATAAGAGGGGTCTGCCGATGGTGCCCTTTGGCCCATCCCCAGGTGCATCTGCCTTGACCCAGCTGGTTCAGATTGGTTCCATAGCAATATCAATATGGCGAGTGTCTCCTCTCCCTTGGGATGCCCCCGCTGTTCCTTCCAGCTCTATGTGGCGCAGCTCCAAGTGCCAGAGGGTACCATCACGCTCCACGGCTGCGGTGGATGCGGTGGTTTGTGGCTGGACAACGACTCCACCAGCCGGGTTGTCGCT
>JANWXX010000563.1 GCA_025057345.1 Polyangiaceae bacterium
AGGACTTCATGTATCACCCACTCGTGCCTTGCCTCAAATGTCGCCGGCACGTCCGCGCGACAGAGCCCTTTTGTCCCTTTTGCCATCACGCCCTCTCCAACGAGCACCTATCCTCCCGTACCATCCCAGCAGCGGCGACTCGGCTCAACCGCGCCGCGGCCTTCGCCTTCACCGCAACCCTGGCACTAACCGCCTGCAGTAGCGACAGCGACGGGGGCGGAAGCAAGACAGGACAGACCAGCTCTGCGGGAGGCTCGTCCGCTGGTGGAGGGGGCAGCAGCCAGGCTGGGGGAACCGGCGGTGGTGGCGGGGAGGCCGGACAGGGCCAGGGGGGGGACGCAGGCGCAGCACAGGCGCTTTATGGTGCTCCAGCGCCGGACGGCGGCCCCGATGACGGAGGCAATAACGGAGCCGAGTACGGGGCTCCCCCCCTGGACGGCGGTCCCCCAGACGATGGTGGCAACAACGGAGCTGAGTACGGGGGGCCTCCGCCCCCCAAAGATGCAGGACCTGACGATGGGGGAAACAACAACGCAGACTATGGTGCGCCGCCCCCGCCCTGAAGTGCTAGGCTCCGCTTCCTCGCAACTTTCAGCTAGAGAATCCCATGACGCAATCGGCGAACAACGGCGCACCCCAGACGTCGTCCATGACCCTCACCGGCAGCGCGGCCATCGTGGCCCCGGTCCAGTCCTTCCCCAACGGAATCCCCGGCAACGCACTGGTCGTACTCCCTCTCTCCAAACCCACCGACGAACTGGTGGAGAAGCTCCAGCAGGGCCCCCTCGTAGTCACTCAAGAGCAGATGTGGAGTCTGCTAGGCTTCAACGGCCCGCCGGTCCAAGTGCAAGATGACCAGGGGCGCCCCATCGCCATCGGCCTGGAAGACCTGCTCTCCGGCCTGGAGAAGCATTGGCAAGAGGCCCCCGATGACCTCAATCGTGCCCGGATCTTCGCCCATGAGCTGCTCAAGCACAGCCGTTTCGAGAAGGCCGAAACCGTCCTTGCCAAGATCGTAGCCAAGGGCGGTTTGGTAGGTGACGACTGGCTTGCACTGGGTGTAACCCAGATGCAGCTCAACAAGCTCGACAAGGCGGAGAGCACCCTCAAGGGCGCCCAGAACATCATGAAGACCAATCCCTACCCTTCGCTCCACCTCGCCAAGCTGTACAAGCAGAAGGGGGACGAGGCGACGCAGCGGACCATGACGCTCCGAGCTATCGAGATCGAGCCCAACGCCGTCGATGCTTGGGGCTACCTCTTCTTCCAGATCCGGGAGAAGGATGGCGAGGAGACTGCTATTGCAGAGATCGAGAAGCTCGCTTCCAGTGAGAAGAACAAGGGTCGCGCTGCCCCCTTCATCGCTATCCAGGGCTTCTATGCTGAGCAGGAGGAGAGCCGCGATAAGGCGATCCGCTGGGCTAAGCGTGCTGTCGAGGTCAACGGCAACGACCCCCTCGCCCTCCTCTGCCTCTCAGCCCTCTATGGCCAGTCCGGCCAACTCGACGAGGTGATCCGCCTGCTCCAGCCTCATGAAGCCAAGATGGCCCGGGACGTTCGCCTCGCACACAACTACTTTGAGGCCCTGTTCCAGAGCCGGCAGATCGACAAGGTTACCAAGCTGCTTAACGCGCTTGCAGGCTCATCCGATAAGGAGGTCAAGCAGTTTGCCATTGAGCGCAGCCGTGCCGTGGCTCAGTTCCTCCAACAGCAGCAGCAGCAGCTCGCCCAAGCCGCCCAGCAAGCCAGCTCCAATGTCTCTCCTCCTGCCCCTACCGGCCTAGCCCGTAAAAACTGAGCCTTGCCGCCGGAATGCCCCGGAGCCTACGTCCGCTCCCCATGGACGCAATCGTCATCGGCTCCGGACCGAACGGGCTCACCGCTGCCACCCACTTGGCTCGCGCAGGATGGTCCGTGCTGGTGCTTGAAGCTCAACCTTTTCTTGGCGGAGCTTGCCGCTCCTACGAAGGAACTGGTGCAGGATATACCCATGACTTCGGTGCAGGTTTCTTCCCTTTCGCCGCTGTCAGTCCCGCATTTGCTGACCTGGATCTTGGCCTCGAATGGCTTCATGGGTCCATTGATAGCGCCCATCCTGCCCCGGACGGCACCTGCCCCTGCCTGGCTAGAGATCACGAGCAGATCCTGAAGACTTGGGGTCGTGACGGGGAAACCTTCCGGGGTTGGGTACGCTGGTTTCAGGAGTGCCGCGACGATCTGATCCCAGCTCTCTTGGCCACGCCGGTCCCGCTGGCGGCCCCCTTCGCCCTCGGCGTCGACAACTTGATGACGTTTGCCTCCTTGGCCCTACCGACGGCACGCACCCTTGGAGAGTCCCGCCTATCCACCGATGCAGCTCGACGTGTGATCCCAGGGCTAGGCCTCCACGCAGATATTGGCCCCGATGATCCAGTAGGTTCCGCGGTCGGCCTCGTACTGGCACTGCTGGCCTGCGACACAGGCTTCTGTGTCCCCCGAGGCGGTGCCGGCACCATCACCCAGGCCCTCTGCCGAGAACTTAAGCGGCATGGTGGGCAGGTGCGCCTGAGCGAGCGCGTGGACGAGGTACTGGTACGGGAGGGACGAGCGGTAGCGGTACGTACATCCCAGGGCCACGAGATTGCAGCAAGACGGGCGATACTAGCGGACGTGGGCGCTCCGGCGCTCTACCTGAGGCTCCT
>JANWXX010000564.1 GCA_025057345.1 Polyangiaceae bacterium
CGGCCGCGGCGGCGGGGGCGCGGGGGGCGCTGGCGGGCGCGCGGGGACGGTCGGGGGCGGAGCTGGAGGAACCGCTGGCTCTGGAGGAGGTGGAGGAACCACTGGCTCTGGAGGGGGAGGCGGCGTATCTCCGGTGGGGATCGAGGTGGTGGGCAGCGGGAAGCTCTCGGTCCCTCGGAAGCTGGCGACGGCGGTGGTGCTAGGAGACGGCCGGGTGCTGGTGGTGGGGGGAGCGAACGCGAGCAACGAGGCGCTGACGGCAGTGGATCTGGTGGAGCCAGAGGCGCAGCAAACAAAGGCGGTGGCTTCCCTGGCGCAGGCTCGTTACCGACCGACGGCGACGCTGCTTCCAGATGGTCGGGTACTGGTCACTGGAGGGGTTTCTGCCAACGAGGCAATGGCATCGGTGGAGATCTACGATCCAGCACAGAATATTTGGGTCGCAGGGCCAGCGATGGCTCGTCCTCGCCGGGGTCATCAGGCGGTGACGCTCCCTGGGGGAGCGGTCCTGGTGGTTGGTGGATACAACAAGCAAGAGGGCTACCTGGCGGATGCGCAACGTTGGGAGGGAGGGACATGGAAGCCAGCTGCCTCCATGAGCTACAAGCGCTTTCTCTTCTCCCTAACGGTTCTGCCCGGGGGAGATGTTCTGGCTGTGGGAGGAGGGGACAGCAAGGGAGATGTTTCCTGGGTAGAAACCTACCGTTTGGAGAAGAACGCCTGGGCCGTGGAGGATCTGCTCCTCTCCCCTCGCTACGATCATACAGCTTCACTGCTACCTGGGGGGCAGGTGGTGGTAAGCGGTGGTTTTGGGGAAGGAGACGTACGCGCCGAGGTAGAGCAGTACGATCCTGGAACGGGGGTTTGGTCCTCCCTCCCTTCTCTGGGGGAAGGCCGTACGCGCCACGGGCAGATGGTGACCACGGAAGGAGTCATCATTGTGGCTACAGGAGCAGGGAAAACTAGCGATTTTCTAGGAGAGATCGAGGTACTTCCTCCAGGAGCTGGGGCATGGCTCCCGGGAGGCACGATAAGCCCTCCACGACAAGCCTGCGCTGTGGTGCAGCTCCCCAAGGATCGGCTTCTGTTCGCCGGGGGGCAAGGGGCAAGCGGTGTGCTGGATGTCGTGGAGATGGTGGTAGCGAAGAAAGGGTCCGGTGGTCCATGAGCAAGCCTACGGAATCGCGTCCCAAGCAGGAGCACGGAGATACCTCAATGGAAAAAATGGAGGGGATGGTGGTGCCCCGATTGGCCCTGTTGGCGCTACAAATCGCTGGCGGGGGCGCAAACCCTTTGGGAGAGGATCCAGCAGCGGAGCGTCTCCTGGCGGAGGTGAGCGCGCGGGTGGATGCGCCGTTGCCGCTGGTGCAGGCCACGGCACGGCGGGTGGCGGTGGTTGATCAGCTCGTGAGGGATTTCCGCGGGAGAAATCCGGGAGGTTTGGTGGTGTCGGTAGGGTCGTTCCTCGGAACGCGAGGACAGCGGCTCGGTGGGCGCTGGATTGACGTGGATACTCCAGAGTTTGCCGCCTTCCTCGAGAGATTCTAGGGAAGCGCCTAGGCTACCGGCAGCTTGCCGCCTCCCTGATCGAACCGGATCCCTGGTTGCGTTCCCTGGGGCGCCGTGGTCGTCCCTTGCTGGTGCTGCTGGAGGAACCACTGCTGGCCCTCCCAGAACCGGCCCTGGTATCGCTCCTGGATGGGATCGCTGCCCACCTCCCCAAGGGAACCGAAGTGGTAGCGCCGACGGATCGACGCTGGGCCCTAGGGACTCTAGCGCAACGGGAAAGTAAGCCGCTGCTGGTCCAGTGCAACCACACCATTTCTTCCTGGCCGAGGCTCCTGCGCCGCCCACTGGAGGCTGAGCTTGGAGCAGCTTTTGAGGAGCTCCAGCGGCTCTCGTACCTTCTAGGCAAGCAAGGCGTCCCCTCCCTGATGCCTTTGTACCTCGATTAGTCACACGCTCTGAGCGTAGTACTCCACCACGAGCTGGACCTGAAGCGGGAAGGGGACCGAGGTTTCATCCGGCAAAGCCATCACCCTCGCACTGGCCTGCTCCCGATGGACTTCTAGCCAAGGGGCTTGAGGCAGGTGCTCATCTCCCAAGCACTGCTGCACCTGCACGTTGGCCCGCATCGCCTCCGTCAAAGCCACCGTGTCGCCCCGCTTCACCCGGAACGCGGGGATGTCCACCCACCGCCCGTTACCTGGATGTGCCCATGGGTCACCAGCTGCCGTGCAGCAGGAATCGTCGGAGCAAAGCCAGCACGGAACACCGTGTTGTCCAAGCGTCGCTCCAGCAGCTCCAGCAGCTTCTTCCCCGCGTCGCCCTTCACGCGCCGCGCATCCCCCATCAATCGCCGCATCTGCTTTTCGGTCACCCCGTAGTTCACCCGCAGTTTCTGCTTCTCCTTCAGCCGCACCGCGTACTCCGACGGCTTCTTCCGTGCTGCCCTGTGCTGCCCCGGCGGGTAGGGCCTTCGCTCTCAGCCGCACCGTGTACTCCGACGGCTTCTTCCGTGCTGCCCTGTGCTGCCCCGGCGGGTAGGGCCTTCGCTCCGTCTTCTTCCGGCACAACCCCGGTAGCTCCACCCCCAGTGCTCTCATCACCTTCACCCGTGGTCCCGTGTACCTGCTCATCTCGGCTCCTGGTTCTTGGCGTCC
>JANWXX010000565.1 GCA_025057345.1 Polyangiaceae bacterium
CCCCACCCCTGAGAGATGTTTTCTCCTCCTTCCCCACAGCCTGAAGGCTGTGGGGAAGGAGGAGAAAAGGCTTCCTGAGGAAGCGGATGGCGTAACTCTTACCCTCTTCAGATTGTAGAACAGGGCGGGAACCCTGTCACTCTGCCGGTGGGGCCTTTCAAGCGATTGCCCGTTCCCCTTAGGAAGGAGCAGGTTACCCTTGGCGCCCTTGGGAGAAGGGCGCAGCCTCATCGCCTCTCCTTCCTCGCCTTCCCATGCCCCCAAGGACTGGGGGGAGAGGGGTTAGTGCTTTGTCCATTTTTGGGGTGTTCGGGGTGGTGTGGAGGGCTAAGGGCCCCCGGACGATTTTTCTCCCCCCTCTCCACAGCCCAGAGGGTCGTGGGGAGGGGAGAGGAGGGAGGGGGCCGTTGCCTTCCGGACGGGCTTCGATTCCTCAAATCCCCAGTTTTATAACTGGACAAAGCAGTAGAAATCGTGCTCTGTGGAACATGAGCGTTCCCCGGGGGGTGGGAAGCCTGCCCGACAGCTCCTGAGATCGGGTCCTTAGCCGGCCGGGGCTACTGTGAAAAAAGCTTAACTTTCTTTTTACAAAACGTGCAAGATCCCTTGGTCCGCATTTCCTCAAATTCCATTAAGATGGAAGCAAATCAGAGAAACGGGAGGTGCCAATGGAGACTGTGATTCAGGTGGACGAGCGGCTTCGGCGGCTTCGGGAGGAGCTCACCCGCCTCGTCCGGGAAGGGGAGGATGAGGAGGGGATCCGCCTCCGAAGCCTGCTGGCGGAGATGGAGCGTTTGGAAGCGCTGCGCCGGGAACTGCGAGCGTGGCGTATGGTGGCCTGAGTCCAGGTTTGGGGAATGCGGGTTCGGGGGGACAACCCCGAACGCGCGGGTTGGGTGCTCTTCGGAGGATCCTTCTCTCGCAGGAGGTCAAACATGCCGATGCAGATCTCTGACGAGTCCTCGGAGTGCTTGAGCTTCTGGAACGCGCTGCGCCGTCATGCCGAAGGTCTCCAACCCGGGTATGCGGAGCTGGTGGATCTGAAATTCGCGCTGGATACGGGCTGGGCGATCGAGCCGCCTGTTTATGTATATCGGGAAACCGGGTGGCGGCCTTACTATCATATCCTCCTGCGGCGAGAGGAGCGCCAGGTGTTACTCAGCCTTCCGGAGAGCGATGCGCTTCGTCGATTCCTGGAAGAGCAGCGGATCCCACTGGAGCTCCGTTCGACCGGTGTGCGGATCAAGCAGCCGGCGCGGGTGCGGAAGGCCGGATGAGGAAAGCTTCCTCGCTTTCCCACGTCAGGCCACCCGGAGTGGCCTGAGGTAGGAAAACGAGGCACACGGGCTTCGTTTTCCGGCGAATCCAAATCCAGTTAAAGGAGGATGAATTATGAAGTCGCGTTCCGCCCTTGCTGCAATCGTTGTGGGGCTGGCGCTGATCATGGCGGCCTGCCAGCCAGCGGCTGAGCCAACCCCGACGGCGGCTCCTGTCGCGCCTGCCACGCCGACTCCGGCTCCTACACCGACGCCCGCTCCGACACCGACACCGGAGCCGAGCGGCGAGATCAAGATCGACGGCTCCTCCACGGTCTATCCGATTTCCGAGGCGGTGGCGGAGGAGTTCCAGAAGGCCTACCCCAAGGTGAAAGTGGTGGTGGGCATCAGCGGCACCGGCGGTGGCTTCAAGAAGTTCTGCGCGGGGGAGACCGACATCTCAAATGCCTCCCGTCCCATTAAATCCTCGGAGCTGGAAGCTTGCCAGAAGAACGGGATTGAGTTCATCGAGCTTCCGGTGGCTTACGACGCCCTGTCGGTGGTGGTGAACCCGCAGAACGATTGGGTGTCCTGCATCGATGTTGCGACGCTAAAGAAGATCTGGGAGCCGGAGGCCCAGGGTAAGATCACCCGGTGGAACCAGGTGAATCCGAACTGGCCAGACGCACCCCTTAGCCTGTTCGGCGCCGGAACCGACAGCGGCACTTTCGACTACTTCACCGAGGCCATCATGGGCAAGGCGGGCGCCAGCCGAGGCGACTACACCGCCAGCGAGGACGACAACGTCCTGGTGCAGGGCGTGGCCAACGACAAGTTCGCTCTCGGATACTTCGGCTTGGCCTATTACCTCGAGAACCAGGACAAGCTGAAGGCCCTGCAGATTGACGGCGGAAAGGGTTGCGTGGCGCCCTCGGAGCAGACGGTTCGGGATGGCACCTACCAGCCTCTTTCGCGGCCGCTGTTCATCTACGTGAACCGCAAAGCGGCTGACCGTCCGGAGGTGCAGGCCTTCGTTCAGTTCCACCTTACCAAGGGGCGGGAGCTGGTCAAGCAGGTGGGTTACATCCCGCTGCCCGATGGCCTTTATGAGCTCGCCCTCAAGCGCTTCGACGCCCGCAAAGTGGGCACCGTCTTCAAGGGCGGCCCGCAGGTCGGGGTGAGCATTGAGGATCTCTTCAAGGCTGAGCAGTAATCGCTGAGTGAGCCAGGACTTCGTAAGCGGGTCGGGCGCCCCTTATGTCCGACCCGCTATTTTTCTCAAAGAGATGAATGACAGAGGGAGAAATGACAGAAGAATTGCGTTGGGCCGTTCTGGAGCTGTTTTCTATCCTCCCTGTCCCGCTTGGGGCAGCCAAAGACGGAGCGGCAGCCCAATGCGTGAGGA
>JANWXX010000566.1 GCA_025057345.1 Polyangiaceae bacterium
CTACGTGCTCTACGCTGGCAACGAGGTGTGTGCGTGGTCCGCTCACAGCGGGAAGCTGATGCGCAAGGTGCCGCTCCAGGATGCTCCAGAGCAACCGCTGACACATCTCCAGGCCCCGGGCAGCCACGAATTGGTGATGGCAGGGAGCGGCGGTGAGGTGGGGCGCTGGGATGCGGAGAGTGGCCGGCGTATCAGAGGCTGGAAGGCGCACTCGGGGGAGGTCTCCGCGCTAGCTCTCGATTCCAACGGTGAGCTGCTCGCCACCGGTGGCGACGACCGTCGGCTACGTCTCTGGAAACGCTCCACCGGCAGGCTATTGACGCAGTACGATCTATCTGGCCCGGTCGCTGGCTGTCGGTTCTTGCCGGACGGCCGCCTCGCTGTCTGGACCCCTCTCGGCGAGCCCCATTACCTCAAGTTCCTCGACTGGGCCCAGGACGACGAATGATCCAGATCTTTGGCCTCCCGAAGTGCAAGGCAACCCGCGCGGCCCAGCGATTCTTTGCCGAGCGTGGTATCCAGGTGCAATACATCAACCTCGCCCAGAAGAACATGGCCAAGGGCGAGCTTCGGTCGGTAGCGCGAGCGGTAGGCGGAGTTGCTGCCGTATACGACGGAGATGGCCCCCGGGCAAAGGAACGGGGTCTCCAACACCTTGGCCCGGACGAGGCCCGAATGACCTCCCTCCTCCTCGAGGATGCTCTCCTCTTCCGGACTCCGGTAGTGCGCAACGGATCCCAGGCCACCGTAGGCCTCGCAGAATCCACCTGGAAGACCTGGATCGCCGCACTCAAGCAAGGTATGTGACTGCCTAAGATCAACCTCAAACCTCAGGGGGATGGAGCAACATGGCTAGGAGCGTGTACCCATCACGAAGTAGCTGATCAAAGGGCTACTTCTTGTAACCCCTCGTATGACCTCTCCCTCGTGTCAGCACCTCATGGAATGATACCAAGACGACACAGGATGAAAGTTCCATCAGGGAGATACTCTTCCAATCTGGGAGGCGAGGATGGGATTCGAACCCACGTATGACGGTTTTGCAAACCGTTGCCTAACCGCTTGGCTACCTCGCCACAAGGCAGAGTAGGGCACTACCCTACTCGTTGTCCCCTGCCTGTCAAGCCTTTTCAAGTGAACTAGCCGCGGAGCGGGAAGTGCTTCCGCTGTCCGTTGTCCGTCACGGCTGATCCAAAGCCCCACTGTCTCCTTGCGGTTAGCCAAACCATCAGATGGTCCACTCCGATCCGAGATTCAGCATCTCAAGGCGGCGGCATGAAGACGATCACCATGCACCGCGAAGATCTGCCGGAAAATGACCATCAGGAGGGAGCAAAGGGGATGTTAGGCAAGACGGAGAGCCATATGCCTTAGAGCCTCAAGAGGGAGGCGGAGAAGGAGCAGGCACCGCATTATCCTTGCAGAGCAACGGCTCTTGCACAGCAAGGCAGATTTGGCCCACTCTAGCGTAGCCCATGGGTGCTGTAAATTTTTCGCTGCTGACTACCGATGCTGCGGCGCTAGGTCGCCCTTTGCTGGCTGCAGCACGCCAAGTGCAGCGACCCACCATGGGTGTGATCTTCCATGCAGGCTCTCAAGATAGAGCAGCTATCGCGCGGGAGGTCGCGCGAAGGTGGCCCGGAGTTCCCACGCTGATTGCCCATGGGCAAGGGGTTATGACAGAGCAGGGGGAGCACGAGGGGCAAGGAGCGGTAGCAGGGCTGTTGGCGTCGGGGCTCACCGTGACACCGGTATGGTCCGATCCAGATGAGGAAGATGCGGAGGATTCCCTCAGCGAGCGGATTGAACAAGCCGGCGGGGAGGGTACCCTGCTGTTGTTCTTGGAACAGCTCCCCTGGGCAAGCCGAGTTCCGAAGACCTTGTCGAGGTCGTTCCCTAGGCTTGCGGTGGTGGGTGGTGCTGGCTCAGAAGGCCCCCAAGGAGTGGTGGATCAGGAGGGAGAATTTCACCAAGGGGCCGCGGTTGGATTGCTGATCCGGCGAGGTGGACCGCGGGTAGCATTGGCGTCAGGATGCCGGATTCTCGGCGGCTGGAGGACCGTAACCGAGGCGAGGGAAGGAACCATCCTGCGGGTGGACGAAGAGCCGGCCCTTGAAGTGCTAAGCAAGGTAGCTCGCTCGGTGGAAGGACGCCCCCAGCTGATGGCACTGCTCCCGGCCCCGGAGGGTGATCCAGAACAGCCGGGGCTACGAGGTTCAAGGGTGAGACCGATCCGCGGGGTCGATCCTGGCAGGAAGGCAGTGATGCTAGGGGAGGCAGTAGCGCCTGGCTCTCGGTTGGCCTTCGCAGTACTCGACGGAGGTGCAGCACGGCAGAACCTGGAAGCAGCCCTCCGGGAGCAGGCACGAGCAACGGCAGGGGCTGCAGCAAGCTTCGGACTTTACATCAACTGCGCGGGCCGAGGAACAAGTCTCTACGGAGTCCCTCATGCGGACAGCAGGTTGATCAAGGGGAAGTTTCCGGGGGTACCGGTAGTGGGAGTGATGAGTTCTTTCGAGATTGCGCCATCGCCAGGCACTGCGACGATCCACTTCTATACAGGGGTCTTCGCGCTCTTCACAGCACCGAGCTAAGCCATGGCAGAACTCCGAGGGCGTCGCTCGCTGCTGGAAAGGCT
>JANWXX010000567.1 GCA_025057345.1 Polyangiaceae bacterium
GACTCCCTTGGCCATCTGCATGAGCGAGAAGATCCCCTCCTGCATGCGGGCACCACCGGAGGCATGGAGCAGGACGACCGGGAGTTGAAGTTCGGTAGCACGCTCAAAGAGCCTGGCGACTTTTTCGCCCACGACGGAACCCATGCTGCCACCCATAAAGCTAAACAAAAATAGGCCAAAAGCGGTTTCCTGGCCCTGGATGGTGCCGCGGCCGGAGAGGAGTGCATCTCGGGAGCCAGCACTGCGGCGCGAGGAGGCAAGGCGCTCCTGGTAGGAGCGACCATCACTGAACTGGAGCGGATCGCCGGCCATCAACTCATCATCCCAGGTTTCCGTCAACGCACCTCCGTCGATCAGGAGCTTGAGCCAGCCTTGAGCGTTGAGACGGTGGTGGTGACCACAAAGGGGGCAGATCTCAAAATTGTGGGTGAGCTGGGAGCTATCGAGGGTTTCGTGACAGCCTTCGCACTTGCGAAAGACCCCCTTGCCGACAGAGCGCTTCTGGTGGGCATCACCTCGTGGGGGAGTCTTGGAGGGCCAGGTACTCACAGGGTCATCACGCGGCAAGTGTCCGCGACGAGGAGGGGGGGCTGGGTCTTGGCTCGAATCTGCTCAACAGGAATATCGGGAGCAACTTCTTGCAGAAGCAGCCCACGGTCCGTCACGTCAAGAACGCAAAGATCGGTGATAATACGATGGACTACTCGGCGCCCGGTGAGGGGAAGGTCGCACTGGTTGAGGATTTTGGGCACACCTCCTTTCGCCTCGTGCTCCATAATGACGACAACGCGGCGGGCACGGGCCACCAAATCCATGGCGCCGCCCATCCCTTTGACCATCTTTCCGGGGATCATCCAGTTGGCGAGATCTCCCTGGGCGGACACCTGCATAGCCCCAAGGATCGCCAAGTCAATGTGGCCCCCTCGGATCATGGCAAAGCTCTCGGCGCTGGAGAAGATGGCAGAGCCAGGAAGCATGGTAACGGTTTCCTTGCCGGCGTTGATCAAGTCGGGATCCTCAGTGCCTGCTACCGGGTAGGGGCCGATCCCGAGGAGGCCGTTCTCGCTCTGGAGCACCACCTCAATGCCAGGAGGGATGTAGTTGGCCACCAGCGTCGGCATGCCGATGCCAAGGTTGACGTAATACCCATCGCGGAGTTCCTGGGCTGCGCGGCGAGCGATCTGTTCACGGGTAAGAGGAGCCATACGTCTTGCCTACGTGGGAGGTTCAGCCTGCGGGGCGGGTGGTGCGGCGCTCGATACGCTTCTCGTAACCGACGCCTTGGAAGATACGGTGGACGTAGATCCCAGGGGTGTGGATCTGATTCGGGTCCAACTGACCGACCTCGACCAGTTCCTCCACCTCGGCGATGGTGACGCGAGCGGCAGTGGCCATCATGGGGTTGAAGTTCATCGCGGTGTGGCGGTAAATCAGATTCCCGAAGCGGTCGCCCTTCCAAGCCTTGATCAGAGCGAAGTCACCAGTGATGGCACGTTCCAACACGTAGTCCCGGCCATCGAAGGAGCGGACCTCCTTCTTCTCAGAGAATTTCTGCACCAAGCCATCGGCGTTGTAACGCAGCGGAAGACC
The DNA here is from genome assembly GCA_025057345.1 of Polyangiaceae bacterium. GTDB lineage: Bacteria > Myxococcota_A > Polyangia > Polyangiales > Polyangiaceae > JANWXX01. The sequence continues at coordinate 1,591 of JANWXX010000567.1, forward strand.
TCCCTCACTGATGACCGTACCAACACCGGTAGGGGTGTAGAAAGCAGGGATCCCTGCGCCACCGGCCCGCAGGCGCTCGGCGAGGGTTCCCTGCGGGACGAGCTCGACCTCCAGCTCACCACTAAGGTACTGGCGCTCAAATTCCTTGTTCTCGCCCACGTAGGAGGACACCATCTTGCGAATCTGACGACCCCGTAGCAGCAGGCCCAGGCCAAAATCGTCGACGCCACAGTTGTTGGACACGACGGTTAGGTCACTGACGCCCAACTCGCACAGGGCACGAATACTATTCTCGGGAATACCGCAGAGACCAAAACCACCTGCCAGGATCGTGGCCCCGGCGGGGATGTCTGCCACAGCCTCACGGGCGCTGGCGTAGACCTTGTTCATAAGTGAGTGTGCTACTCCTTCCTTCGAACCGTGACAACCACCTCGCATCAAAGTTGCCCCCGCTTGACGACTCCTGGTACCTGCCCATCTCGTGAAGCGTGTCCTCGCTGTCCTGCTTACTACAGCCCCTATGCTAGTAAGCAGCGTTGTTCTATCGGCCCCGCACAAAATCACGACTCGGATCCTAGGGGAGCACGGGGTCAGCGTGGGGTCCCCTAGCGAGGGGCAGCTCAAGGGTGGTGTCCGGCTGGAGGAGTCACCGCACCTGCGCTTCCTCCCAGAGCACCACCACCGCTGGGGTCTTCCTCACCTTGTTTCGATGCTGAACCGGAGTGCCGCCCGGGTGCGCCACCGCTACCCAGGATCAGTCCTCACCGTCGGCGATCTCTCCCGCAAGGGTGGTGGCGATATTCGCGGGCATCACTCCCACGAGAGCGGGCGGGATGCGGACGTGGGGTTTTATGTAACCACTTCCGCCGGAAAAAACGTCCTTCCTCAACGCTTTGTGTCCTTTGACGAGCACGGCAGGGCACCCGGAGGTCTCCGCTTCGATGTAGCCAGGAACTGGGCTCTGATCGCTGCTTGGCTTGAGGATCCCCAGGCCCGGGTGACCCACATCTTCGTTGCTGCGCCACTCCGGGATCTGCTCCT
>JANWXX010000568.1 GCA_025057345.1 Polyangiaceae bacterium
TGGCGGCAGAGAACCTGGCAGGGTTGGGGAACGTGAAGGTACTACGTGCGGATGCTCATGAGGTAGGGGTATGGGGTCCAGCGTCCCGGGTGGCGGTAACCTTCTCGGTGGAGGAGATACCATCGGAGTGGCTTGAAGCATTGGAGGAAGGGGGGAGGCTGGTAGCGCCGGTGGGGCCGAAAGAAAGGCAGCGGTTGACGCTGGTGGAGCGGAGGGAAGATGGGCTGCTGGTAAGGTCTTTGGCAGAGGTGGTATACGTACGAGACCGCTCGGAGAGGGTGGTGGCGTGATCGGGGAGCTGGGGCGGTGGGGTCTGTTTCAGGTGAGGGAGCTGTTGGCGACGTACCTGGTGCCTTACGCGGCCCTCAAGGGGGCGTGGTTGGAGAGGGGACGAGGGGGCAGGCTGGTGGTGAGGTCGGTGGCGTTGCAGATATACTACTCGGCAGTGGAGCCGCTGCCGGTATTCCTGCTGATTGGGGTTTCGTTGGGGTTCTTCGTGGTGGCTGCGGCAGATGGATTGATGAGGCCGAACGGGCTGGCGCCTCATGTTCCGACGGTGGTGGCGCAGTCGATCGTGAGGGAGCTTCTGCCGATCACCATCGCGGTGATTCTGACCGGAAGGTCAGGAACGGCGATCTCGACAGAGCTGGGGTATATGCGTGTTACCCAAGAGATCGAGGCCCTAGAGGTGGCCGGAGTAAATGTCGACTACTTTCTGGTGTTGCCGCGGATGGTGGGGCTCATCCTCTCTTCGCTGGGGTTGACGGTCTGCATGGGAGCCTCGGCTTTGCTGGGGGGGTACTTCGTGGCACAGGGGCTGAATCTGGCGTCGGTGGGGCTCCAGTTGACCCAGATCCTGGGGGCATTGACCCCGGCGACAGTGGGGCTAGCCCTGCTGAAATCAGGAATTTTCGGCCTGACGATCGGGTCCATCAGTTGCTTCCATGGGATGGCCGTGGAGCGGCATTTCGCAGAAATTCCCCGGGCCAACGTTCGGAGCTCGGCCCGAAGCTTCTTCGGCTGCTTCGTGCTGAACGCAGTCATTTCCGTCTACGCGCTCTCCCAGTGGCGCTAATTTGTGACCCTCCCATGACGGTGCTCCGAATGATCCTTGCCGCAACTCTCGCGGCCCTTCCCCTGACCTTCCTCGCTTGCGGCGGCACTGGCTCCGCAGGGACAGATCAGAGCAACAACGGTAACAACGGCGATGGCGGCTCCAGCAGTGGAGGTGGAGGGGGAGGAGATGGGCCTACGACCTGCGGGACATGCCTGGGAAAGAACTACGTTCCCTGCAACGAGGATGGAACGCTGGCTCCTCAAGTCGTCTGTCCCCTGGCCTGTGTACCAGGGAGAGGCTGCCTAGAGTGCTCGCCAGGGCAACCAAGCTGTCATGGGAACGAGATCCGGACTTGCCCGGAGAGTGGGGTGACGGCGGAGGGGCCCCTGGTGAAAACCTGCGACGTGGGGGCGGGAGAGGTCTGCGTGGATGGAGCCTGCAAGAGTGGGTGCGATCTGGCGGACGGGCTTCCGTCGAACGTAGGGTGTGAGTTCTGGGCGGTAGATTTGGATCAAGTGGATGCGCCCTCGGTCATGCCCGGATTCACAGGAAACGACCCAGCGAGTGCTCCCTGGGGAATCGTGGTGTCCAATGCTGGGCAGACGGTGGCAAACGTGACCGTCGAGATCAACGAAGCTCCCTTTGGGCAGCCTCCCTCGCCGAAGGCGCTGGGGCAGGTGACGGTGCCTCCAGGAACGCTCAAGACCATTATGCTTCCTACGCGAGAACTGGACTGCGGGGTGAAGCCGAACGATATGGCTTCTCCAGGGACGTGCATCTCGTCGAATGCCTTCCGCGTGGTGTCATCGGCGCCGGTGGTGGTCTACCAGTTCAATGTGTTCGAGAACGCCTTCAGCAACGACGCTTCCTTGCTTCTCCCGACGAACGCCCTAGGGAAGTACTACCGGGTGCTAGGGTGGGGGGCAGGGCATCCGATAGAGATCAACTTCCCTGGCCTGCCCAAGATCATCAGCCGTTCCTTTGTGACTGTGGTCGGTGCAAAGCCGGATACGAAGGTGACGATCAAGCCGACGACGCGGACCCACGCGAACACGACAAGCAACCCGCCCATCCCGACGATCCAGCCCGGGGAGACAGTAGAGTTTACCATCGGTCCCTTCGATGTCATCAACCTGGAGAGCGACAACTTCACGCCACAGGAGGGTGGACAGACAAAAAACCTCGCTGATTTTACAGGGACACTGGTCATCTCCGACAAGCCCGTGGCGGTCTTCAGCGGAGCGGAGCTCACCGGGGCGCCGGGACATGTCGAGATCCCCAAGCCCCCGAATTGGGAGGGTGAGGATAGCTGCTGCCTCGATCACCTGGAAGAGCAGATGTTCCCCCTGGAGTCCATCGGGAAGAAATACGTGGTTACCCGAAGCCCGGTGCGATCCAAGGGGGGCGGATATGTGGAACCCGATGTGCTGCGGTTCGTGGGGGCTGCCGAGCCAGCTACGGTGAAGACCAATCTGCCACCGCCTTTTGACTCGTTCACCATTCAGCCTGGGGAGATCAAAGATACATGGACTCAGGGGCACCTGATCGTTGATGCAACGGCACCGGTGCTGG
>JANWXX010000569.1 GCA_025057345.1 Polyangiaceae bacterium
CCGGTCGGGGCCGGCCCCCCGGGCGGGGGGGGCCCCGGGGGGTGCGGGGCGGGGGGAGGGGAAGGGGAAACGAGTTGGATGGGGGGGACGGCCCGGAGCGTGGTGGGACTCGGTTCTGGATAGGAGGAGACGGTCGAGGGGAGGGCCTCGATCTCGGCGCAGCGCTGTCGCCGCCGAAGGATGCTCGGACCTGCTAGCGCCATCACCCAGGAGGCTACCTGGCGTTGGGTGGCAGGAGGGCAGGCCTCCTCTAGTTCGGCAGCCATGTGCTCGGCGGAAGCGTAGCGGCGAGCTGGATCCCGCTGGAGCGCCTTGAGGACCACTCGGTCCAGGGCCTCCGGGAGCCCAGGGAGACGGCGGCTAGGCGGTGGGATCGGCGCTGAGAGCACCCGAGCGAGGGTGGCGGCAGGGTCGTCGTCGGCAAAGAGACGTTCTCCCAGAAGGATCTCCCAGAGAACAACACCGGCGGCAAAGAGGTCCGCACGGTGGTCGATGGCGTCGCCGCGGGCCTGTTCCGGCGCCATGTAGCTGAGCTTGCCCTTAGGAGCGCCTCGAGCGGTGACGATGGTGCGGGAGGCTGCCTTGGCGACGCCGAAATCCAGCACTCGGGGAATCCCGTCGGCACCGACGAGGATATTCTGGGGGCTTACGTCCCGGTGGACGATGTGCAGCGGCTCCCCCTTCTCGCTCCGGGCTTCGTGGGCCGCTTGCAAGCCAAGGAGCGTTCCTGAGAGGATGGCGGAGGCGATAGGGGGAGGCACCCGCTGGCCCCGCTCCAGGGAGGCACGGGTCAGCCGGAAGAGGGTTTCCCCTTCCAGGTACTCCATGACCACGAGCACATCCATGGGAGTCTCGGCAACATCCAGCACGGAGGCTACATTGGGGTGGCGGATTCGGGCGGTGATCCTGGCCTCTTCCCCAAGCATGTTCACGAAGTCTCGATCCAAGGCCAGATCCCCATGGAGTCGCTTGATGGCCACCAGTCGACTCATCCCTCCCTCCCGGAGCGCTCGCCCCAGGTGAACGACACCCATTCCTCCCGACGCGATGGCGTCGAAGATCTGGTATGGCCCCACGGTCCAAGGGGCTTCCGGTTCGGCAGGCTGCGCCCCAGTCACGGAGACAGCATGGTCGAGCCAGAGGGAGAAGGAGAAATTCTTCACAGCCTCCCCTTGGGATGCCTCGCAACCAAGGCCCTGGTGGTTCGACAGGGAGGCCATGCGCCGTCGGGTTGTTCTGCTGTGGTTTCTCGGGGGCTGCGCTTCTTCCACTCCGCTTCCTCCCCGGGCGTGGGAGCTCAACCGCCTTGGGGCCGAGTCCCTGGAGCAAGGGGATCTGACCACGGCCGAAGCTCGGTTGACTCTGGCGCTGGAGTTTCATCCTCGCTTTGTCGAGGCCATGGTCAACCTGGGGCTGGTTGAGCTCTCCCGAGGAAATCACGAGCGAGCCCGTGCTCTGTTCCTTCGGGCGCGGGGGATCAACGAGAACCTGCCCCATCCGCACCATGGCCTTGGAGTATTGGCGCACCGGCAGCTCCGGCTTCAGGATGCCGATGCTCACTACCGAGCCGCCCTTCAGGTGGACCCAGCCTTCCTACCTTCCCGAGCCAATCTGGGGCGCCTACACTTCGACGCGGGTTCGCTGGAGGAGGCTCGGGTCCAGTTTGCGCGACTGGCCGAGGCGTCTCCCCACGACGGTCGAGGTCACGGAGGGTTGGTGGAGACGCTGCTCCGCCTGGGACGCCGCCAGGATGCCGAGCGGGCCCTCCAACGGGGGATCGAGCTGGCTCCGGAGGCTCCTCAGATTCGACTGCTGCTGGCTCGTCGTTCCCTGGAGCAGGGGGATCTCGAAAGGGCTCGGAGCGAATTGCTACGATTGACCTCCGAGGTGCATGATGCCCTGCCCAGCGCCCATGCCTGGCTCGCCCTGGTGGAGTTGGCCCAAGGTGACGTGGAGGCCGCCTTGCGCCAGGCGACTCGGGCCCTGGACTTGGATCAGCACGAGCCAGTGGCCACCTTCGCCATGGCGCAGATCCTGGAAGTTCAAGGTGCTCCTGAGGCTGCTGCATGGCGCCGCCGTGTCGAGGAGGCCCGTCCCGGCGTGGGGACTGGTCCCTGGAGCCGACCCATGCCACCCTGAAGGAGTGCAGGGTCAACTCCCCCGCCGTTCTTTCACCTCGCTAGCGGGTCTGGACGAGCTCTTTGCCGTCACATTTCCCGGCCTTCCTCTTCCTCCCCGGCTTCGGCGCCTTGTGGGGGGCTACCTTGGGCTCCAGGCTCTGCTGATGCTGGTGGTTCGCATCGGAGATGGCCCCGAAGCCTTTTTGGAAGGTGCCGTCGCCCGGGGTTGGTCCGTGCTGTTGTTGCTCCAGGCCGTTCCTCTGGCTTGGAGGGTGGCACGCTCCGGGGGCAAGCTCCGCGATGAGAGCGCCTGGCCTTTGGCCGATCTGCTTGGTGTCCGTCCTGAGGACTTCGCTGCTCGGGCTCGTCTAGCACCCTTGCGCACCGTCCTTCGTTCCTTCCTACCAGCTCTAGTTGCTCTCTGCGCCTGGCCGCTGCTGCTGTTGCTCGGCACCTCGGTTGGCCAGCTCCTGCCGCGCGCTGCTATTGTGCTGCTCCTCACGCTGGCA
>JANWXX010000056.1 GCA_025057345.1 Polyangiaceae bacterium
GGGCGATCCCGTAGCCCCCCCGCGAACAGGTCGACCAGCCAGGGGGCCCCCAGCACCCCCGCCACCGAAACCACCACCAACGACAGCAGCGAGAGCCCCCGAATCCGGGCGTAGAAGGCCCGGGCCGCTCCCTCCCCTTCCTTCTCCTTAACTTCGGTGAGCACCGGAACCACTGCACTGCTGATGGCCCCCTCCGCCAAGAGCTGTCGCAGAGCGTTGGGCAGCGTGAACGCCACCCAGAAAGCGTCGGTGTGAGCCACCGGACACATCGCCGCCATGGTCACGTCACGCCCCAGCCCAAGCACCCGCGATGCCAACGTCCCCAGCGCCACGACCCCGGCCCGAGCCGAGATCCTTTGCTGTTCAGCTCCCTCGTCGCTAGCCGTCACAGCCGCGGAAGTTCAGGTCGGTCACCACCCGCCTGCGCCGCATCCATCGCCATCTCACACAACACCCGCAAGTACCGGAATGAATAGAGCCCTGTGTCATGGCGATCCCCCCAGGTGAATTGGAGCGCATAGTTGCCCACTTGGTTGATCTCCTCCAGCTCCAGATCTCCTCCCGAGACAAAGCGGATCGTTCCCCCGTGTCCCTGGCAGGTGGCGCAGGGGCAGTAGCCACGCAGTAGCTCGTGGGGGATCTTACCGACAAACCCGTCAGCCCAGTGGATCTCAAAGACCCGCGCCCCCTTGGGGGCCCTCACACGCACCGGTCGGCTCGCTAGCACAGGATCTGCCATGGATTCCTCGTTCAAGGAGACTGGTCCCGAACATGCAGGTGCGCCACCAAAGCCAGGTCCATCCAACCAAGCACCGTTTCTGCCTCAACCTCTCCCAGCGCAGTGCCGTCCCCCTCCTCGGCCCGAAGCAGGGCTTGCCGAAGCTCAGCCCGGAGCAAGACTGGCCCCCCCCCGCAGGCCATGCAGATCAACCCCCCCTGCCCTGCATCAAAGTGCGCTGGCGCACTCTCCGGGCACGGTTTTCCGCAGCGCACGCACTTCCCAAGTTCCAAGCCATACCCTGCCCCCCGGAGCAATCTCAGCCCCAACCCCGCTAGCCCCCCCCGCCCCTGCGGTGCTCCCTCTTCCCGATCCAGCAGGTCGAGGAATCCCTCGATCTCCTGCCAGATCCTCGGCTCTGGAGCCCGAGGCGGAGCCAGCGCCCGGACCCACCGCAGCCCCAACCCTGCGTCCTCCAGCGCGGACAGCCGCCGTACCAGCCGGTGCCGGACCCGCATCAACTGGGCCTCCCGAAGCACCATCATCTCGACCCCAGGGCTCTCGTCCAGAATGGCTTGGAGAGTGTGAATAGGCTCTACCACCACCGAAGGTCGGCGGCGCGCCCGCCGAAGCCCCCGGGCAACAGCACTTACCTTGCCCAGCTTTGGGGTTAGCAGAGTCACAATGGCATCCGACTCCCCATAAGCCACCTGCTTCAGCAACAGAGCCTCGGTACGGTGGGGAACCTTAAGGCGCCTGACCCGGAGAGAGTTCAAGACCAATCGACGCCAAAAATTGGCGCCGCTCTTCCTGGAACGGATACTTGAAGGGGAGCCGACGGTGACCAGGAGGAGATCTCAAGCGGCAGATCGCGGCCCCGAGGTTTAAGGACAATGCTGAGAGCAAGCGTGAAGAGAACGAGCAGCAGCACGAAGGCGATGGCCACTCCGAAGCGCCGCTTGGAGGCTTTCTGGATAGGAGACATCACCGGGATGGGCGTCACCTGGGTGACACGACGACTGGCACTGTAACGAGCCAAGACCTCATCTACCGGGAGCCCTACTGCCCGTGCATAAGACTTCAAAAACCCACGAACGAATACCTCCCCCGGGAGATCATCGAAGCGATCTGTCTCAAGGCGTTCCAAGGAAGGGATCGGGATACGTGTAGCGCGAGAAACTTCCTCCACGCTCATGGCACGCATCTCGCGCCGCTTTCTCAGGTACCTGCCGATTGACTCCATTCGCTATCCTCACGACGCCTGGGGAACCCCCTGAGGGTCCTTCGAACCCCCAGGAGGGTATTCTTCAACATCGTCAGGCCCCCTTACCATGGATTCATGGTGGAGGGGACACCTGTTTCAAGGTGGCTTCACAGCGCCGAGCCACAGCGGAACCCGCTCCCACTCGAACGCATTGCTCAAGATCCGCTCGGGCACCAGAGGCTTCGTTCAACTTGAGGGAAACCCGGGCTCGCGCCTCATAAGCATCTGCGAATTTGCACTGTTCAAAGGTACTATCCAGGGTGGAAGTGTACGCCTGCGTAGCAGCACGCCAGTCCCCCTTGCGCTCGTAGGCCAGACCCAGCCGGTAGCTCCCTACACAAAATCCGGGCTGAAGTGCAATCGCCTTCTTCAGCGACAGGATCGCCTGATCGGCGTCTCCCTTTTCCAGATAAGCTTGACCCAAATTACCCCAGGCCAACTCTGGGGTGCTGTAGATCATGTTCTCGGTTAGGGGCTTCAGCACCGAGATCGCCTCGTCATAGCGCTGCTGCCGGATCAAAATCACCCCCAACGTGTTGGTCGCGCTCGCAAAATCAGGCTTCACTTTCAGCGCGGCCCGGGCATGTTTTTCCGCCTCGGAGAGCCTGCATTCCCCCTCGGAAGTGGCGCAGAACCCTAGGTAGATTGTCGCCGTCAGCAGCTGCGCCTGATAATTTTCCTCGTCTAGCTCCAAAGCCCGCTGGGCATGCGCCAGCGCCGCACGGAGGTTCCCCTTATGGAACTCATCGGCAGCTACATCGTACTCCGCTAGGGACGCCTTCTCGGGATCCTTCACCCCCACCCCTCCCTTCTTGGAGCTACACCCCGCCAGAAGCACCAACCCCCACGGGAGCGCTCGTCGTAGCAAGGTGGGCCAGGACATCGAGGTCATGGGTCAAAAATTGTCTGTGCCTGGGCAGCACACTCCCTGGTACAGCGATTCTACCTGGGGCGTCAACGCCCTTGTACCCCCGACGCTCCCCGGGTCTCCTCAGGGCTCACTGGATCCACCCCCCGGATCTCATCCTTGACGCCAAGTAGCCCATAGAGCCCACGCAGTGCATCCAGATCCAGGATCTCCAGCTGCTCGTCCACCACTCGGATGTACTGCCCTTCCCGCAGGCGCTGTACTCCACGTTTCACAGCATCCACGTCGAGCCCCACCCGACTTGACAGCTCCATGGGCGAGACAGCAATCCGCAGCGCCCCCTCTCCTCGGGCCGCCCCTGCCGCCTGGGCCTGCTGCGCCGCTTTGATCAGCGCGGACACGATCTTCGATTGGGCGTCCCGCAACATCATGATCTCGATCTGGTCCTCCGCGTCCCGGAGCCTCCGGATCAGCTGCTGCACCATCCGGCTCGCCACCTCCGGGTGCGTCGACAGCAGGCTCTGAAAGGTGGTCTGATCCAGGGCCAGCGCAGCACCGTCGCTCAAAGCGATGGCGGTCGAGGTCCGGGGAGCGCCGGGCATGAGGGCGGACTCCCCGAACAGATCTCCAGGGCGAAGCACCACCAAACTACGCTCCATCGCCCGAACTTGCTTGATCAGCCGGACTCGACCCTCCTGAAGGAGGAAGGCCTCGGTGGCTGGCTCTCCCTCCTGAAAGATGACCTCACCTGCAGTGAAGCTGCGCCCAAAACGCGCCAACAGACGCTCGCGCTCGGATGCGCTCATCTCGTCCATGGGATGCCGAGTCTAACCGTGGCCTACCCGTTGGCAAAAGCCCTGCCGAAGAGAGCATGGCATCCGGGGGCCGGAGGTAGGATGGTTCCAGAGAGGCAGCATCCACCGGAGAGCGGGTGAGGGCCAGTTCCAACAGGGCGAGCCCACCGGGCAAGTCCGTCTCCGGAGAGCGCACCAGGACAAACCCTGGAAGCAAGATGTCCTCCACTTCGCCGAGCAGCACCCCCGAAGGCACCGGAGCCAACCACGCTGGGAGCACCGACCGGGGCAGGTGCTCCGGCGCCAGGAGCACGGCACCGTCCCCCCCATAGACAGCGGCGAATAGCTCACCCCGGCGAGCATCAAGAAGGGTCAGGCGGGGGCCAGGGTGTTGGCAGGCGCGAGCCATGGTTTCCAGAGAGCCTACCGGGATCAGCCGGGCCCCCACGGAGAAGGCTAGCCCCTTGGCCGCCATCACCCCAGCCCGGACTCCGGTGAACGAGCCAGGGCCCACACCGACCGCAACGGCCGTGATCTCGTCGGGATGGACCTGGGCCTCCCGGAGCAACTCATCCACCTCCCGTAGCAATCGCTCCGCGTGATCAAGGGCCCCCTCGTAACTGCGAAGGTGTACATCTTCCAGCAACGTTCCCGAATCATTGACCCTAGCGATGGCCACATTACCGCGCCGGGTAGCCGTATCGATGCCGAGCAACCAACCCACCGCCCCACCCTTTACCACGCACCGCCCCATCCCCCGCTTCGATTTTCGTGTCCATCATGCAGTCCGGAGCAACGCTGGACGACTCACCTATACGAGCCTACCCGAACAACCACCTTACCGCGGGCATGTTGGGTGGCTACCCGATCTTGCGCTGCGGCGATCTCCTCTAGAGAAAAGACTTGATCCAGCACAACCCGGACCTTGCCTTGCATGACCAGCGTATCCAGCGCTTCCAAGTCCCTGGCGTTGGGGCGCACCAGGATAAGCCTCCCTCTCTGGGCGGAGAACGAGGTCCGAACAGCGTCGATCAGCAGGCTTGGCGAAGGGATGGTGGACACATAAAGCCCCTCCGGAGCAAGCACAGGTTCAACTTCCTTCCGGGAGCGATTGCCGAATACATCGAAGAAGAGGTCAAAGATTTCGCCGCAGTGACAGGGGTCTTCGCTCCGGTAATCGAGAACCCTATCCGCCCCCAGTTCCCTGCAAACATCTTGGTTCTCCGGCCCGCATACGGCTACGACCCGGGCTCCTAGCGCCCGAGCAATCTGTACTGCAAAGGTTCCCACACCTCCGCTCGCCCCGTGGATCAGCACCCGTGACCCAGGCCCCACCCGGCCCAAGTTCCGGAGCGTTTGCCAGGCCGTCAGCCCCGCCAGCGGGATCGCGGCCGCCTCCTCAAAGCTCAGTCCCTTCGGGATCCTTGCCCCGTACGCTGCATCGACAGCGATGTACTCAGCACAGGCTCCCCCACGGCTCCAAGCTGGAAACATGCCGTGAATTGCATCGCCCACCCGAAACGTGCTCACCTTGGCCCCTACTTGCACCACCTCCCCGGCCCAGTCATAGCCCACCCTCCGAGGGAAGGTCAGCCCGGAGAACATCCGGAATTTCCCTATGCGTGCCAGAATGTCCTTCGGGTTGAGGGCGGCGGCCCGCACCTGGACCAGCACTTGGGTATCCCTGGGGACGGGCTCGGGAACCTCCCGGATCTCGAGCACCTTGCTGCCGCCGAACCGATCGAACTCCACCGCACGCACAGACGTCGTTCTACCATAGGAGTACCGGTTGGCCTTGACCGCCCCCAGACCATGCAGGTACATCTCGGGCTTACCCCGGCCGAAGTGGCGGAATGGCAGACGCAGCGGATTCAAAATCCGCCGCCCTCTCGGGCGTGTCGGTTCGACTCCGACCTTCGGCACCCCCCTACAACCATCCCTCCCTTCTAGCCTATCCCACTTGCTCCCTTACCAAACCGGGATCGCGCATCTCCCTGGAAGGGAGGGCTTCCGGCATGCTAGGGAGGCCAACTTTTCTGCGAGGCCCACGTGAGCGCTCCCAGTATGGATGTCTTCGCCCTCCGCGACGCCGTGGTGGACGAATACAAGAAATTCGCCACCTCTTTCACCAAAATCCACGCCAGGGACATCCGCGAACAGGTAGAGGCCATCTATCGTCGCGGGAAGTATTGGCCGGAACCTTTGTTGCAGATCAACCCTAGCTACCAGCAAGGCGCCACCGTCGACGAGCTCGTTGCTGCAGGAATACTTGAACCTCTATGCTCCGTAATCTTTCGCAGTTCTCCCAAGGAGCCCTCCCTCTCTCTTTACCAACATCAGAAAGAGGCCATTGTCACTGCCTCTGCCGGTGAGAGCTTTGTCGTGACCACGGGCACCGGTTCGGGGAAGTCTCTTTGTTTCTTCATCCCTATTGTCAATGCTGTTCTTGCCCAGAAAAAGCGCGGGGAAGAACCACGCACCCGTGCCATCATCATCTACCCAATGAATGCGCTGGCCAACAGCCAGCTTGAGGAGATTCACAAATACCTCGCCAACGTACCAGGAGGCCCACCTGTGACCGTTGCTCGCTATACGGGCCAGGAAGGGCAGGATGAACGACTTCGCATCGCTCGACATCCTCCCGACATCCTGCTTACCAACTTCATGATGCTGGAGCTGCTCATGACTCGCCAGGATGAGCAGGATCAGCAGGTCATCGACAGCTGCAAGGGGCTTAGCTTCCTCGTCCTTGATGAGTTGCACACCTACCGAGGGCGTCAAGGGGCGGACGTAGCCATGCTGGTGCGCCGCGTGCGAGAGCGCTTGGCCCTCCACAGGCTTGTGTGCATCGGCACTTCCGCCACCATGGCGAGCGAGGGCTCCCTCAGGCACAAGAACGAAGTCGTCGCTCGCGTTGCCTCCCAACTCTTCTCTAGCAATATCTCCGAGACGAATGTCATCACCGAGTGCCTAGAGCGAAGGACTTCAGGCACTCTCACCGGTGACGAAGGACGTCGTGTCTTGGGGCTAGCGATCGATCAAGGGCTACCAGATACCATCTCCGATGCGGAGCTAAGGGAACACCCCCTCGCGATCTGGATCGAAACCGAACTGGGCATCTCTTGGTCCGACCCCGACCAACGCTGGATCCGTGCCAAACCCACTACCCTTCCCGAGGCCATCCGGCGGCTCAGCGATCATGCAGGGCGTCCTCAGGATGCCTGTGGTCAGGCGCTTCGCCGCCTCCTCCTCCTTTCCAGCATCCCCGAGGACAAGCGGACCGGTGCGCTCGGTGCAAGCACGCGCAGCTTCTTCCCCTTCAAGCTCCACCAGTTCATCTCCGGCGCTGGTCAGGCTTTCACCACCCTAGAACCTCCCGGGCAGCGCGTCGTTACCGTCGAGGGTCAACAGTTCCTCCCGGATGCCCCGGAGAAGCGCCTCTATCCAACCTACTTCTGCCGCAATTGCGGTCACGAGTACCATCCGGTCCGTCTCCTCTCCGAAGGGGGGGTCTCCCAGGTTCTCGCTCGCGACATCGACGATGTTCCCCCGGATCGCCCCGAGCAAGAGGATCGAACCAGCGAGGACGGAAATCTAGACGACCGGGAGATCTTCGGCTTCCTCACCCTCCACCAGGAGGATCTTGAGTTCAGGAACCACATCGAAGATTACCCTGAAGCATGGATTGAACCCGATCCGAGGGGGGAGCTCCGGCTCAGGACATACTACCGCAATAGCCGGGCCCGCGAGCTGTTCGTGGAGCCTTCCGGCCGGGTCGGTTCCGGCACAAGGGCCTGGTTTTTCCAGGGGAAATTCCGCTTTTGCATTCGATGTGGGGACGTACAGGTCAGCACCACACGGGATCGCAACCGCCTCGCCTCCCTCTCCGCAGAAGGGCGCAGCTCGGCCACCACGGTCCTAACGAACAGCGTGCTCCGCTGGATGCACCGCCCAGATTCCGGGTTGGAGCCCTTCACCCGAAAGCTCCTCGGGTTTACTGACAATCGGCAGGATGCGGCACTGCAGGCAGGTCATTTCAATGACTTCCTCTTTGTATGCCTGATTCGAGCCGGCTTCCTGGGGGCCCTAGAGGCCGCAGGCCCCGCGGGGCTTCGGAGTGAGAGGCTAGGGCAAGCACAGTTTGAGGCTTTGGGGTTTCATCGCAAAGAGGAAGCTATTCGCTCCGAGTGGCTCTGCGCTCCAACCCTCAAGGGCATTGCCCTGCTGGAGGCGGAGCGCACCCTCCGAGAGATCCTCACCTACCGGACCTGGTTGGATCAACGACGAGGGTGGCGCTTCACTACCCCCAACTTGGAGAATCTGGAGTTGCTTGAGGTGGACTACCTCGGGCTGGATGAGTTCGTCCAAGATGAGGAGATCTTCCGGGGGGCTCCCGGGGTGCTCCAGGGGGCCTCCCCGTACCACCGGGCCAACGTGTTCCGGGAGCTGTTCGATCACATGCGCCAGGGGATGGCCATCAAGACCCAGATCCTGGATGCCACCTACTTGGACATGGTCAAGCAGCGCGCTGTCGGCCAGATTCGGCTCCCCTGGGGCTTCGGCATGGAGGAAGATCCCCGCGCTGCCCGTTGGCTCATCCTCAGGACCCCCCCCCGCCAGACCACGACACTACGGGACGAGGAACTGTTCGTGCGAGGAGGAGCCAAGAGCACCCTCGGCAAGAGCCTCCGCTCCCGGGAATCGCGCCTCCGCAAGGGGCGTTTCCTCTGGGAAAATCCTGCTCCGGTGCGTGCTCTCAGGGAAACCGACCTGGAGGCGCTCATCGCATGGATGCTCCGGGCTTCTACAAGCTACGGCTTCGTAGTGGAGGAGTCGACCGTCTTCGGGGAGGTGTCGGGCTGGAAGCTCAACGACTCCTGCATCGTCTTCCGCAAAGGTTCCCCCCAGATCGACCCGGACCAGCCCGATCATAAGGCTTTTTTCCGGGACTTTTACTCCGGTTACGCCACCCTCCTACGGAATCTTCATCATCCTCTCTTCGGCTTTGAGGCTCGCGAGCACACCGCCCAGGTGGATGGCGAGCGGCGGGTGCTCCGGGAGAAGCGATTTCGCTTCGGAGAAAAGGAACGTGCAGAACTCCAAGCAGAAGCGAATCGCCTGCAAGAGCTCGGCGAACCGAGCCGTTTCCTCCCCGTTCTCTTCTGCTCCCCCACCATGGAATTGGGGATCGATATCTCGGCCCTCCAGGCGGTCTACCTTCGGAACGTGCCACCGACTCCGGCCAACTACGCCCAGCGGAGCGGCCGCGCTGGACGAGGAGGCCAGCCTGCTCTCGTATTGACCTATTGCTCCGCGATGGGGCCTCATGATCAGTACTTCTTCCGGGCTCCGCACCTGATGGTTCACGGCGAAGTGCGCCCTCCCTTGCTCGATCTGGCCAATCGCGATCTCATCGAGAGCCACTTGTTGGCCGTTTGGCTGGCCTGCACCAGAACCCCGCTGCCCCCGGCCATCTCCCAGCTCCTTGTCCTCGATGACCCCGCTCGCCCCCTCAAGGAGGAGGTACGAACCCCTCTCACCCTTCCTTCCGTTGAGCAGGAGGCCACGGCACGCATCCGCCATGTCCTGGACATGCTCGCCTCCGAGCTGACCCCGGAGCAGGCCCCCTGGTACCCGGGGCGCGATGCCTTCGCCACCGAGGTTGTTCAGACCGCTCCCAGGCGCTTCGCGGAGGCCTTCAACCGCTGGCGCATGCTCTTCCTCGCCGCCGAGCAGCAGCGCGACGCCGCGCGCCGCACGATGGACGACTACTCAGCCTCCCAGAACGAAAAGAAGGACGCCCAAAAACGCCACGCGCAGGCGCTCGATCAGCTTAGCCTCCTTCAACAAGAGTCGGAAAACTCCTCCAACGATTTTTACACCTACCGGTACCTAGCAACCGAGGGCTTCCTACCGGGATACAACTTCCCTCGGCTCCCGCTCCTAGCCTACATCCCAGTCCCCAACGACCGGCGCGGGCGCCAGACCTACCTGCAGCGTCCTCGCTTCCTGGCGCTCTCTGAGTTCGGCCCTCGCAGCCTAGTGTATCACGAAGGACGAGCGTACCGGGTCCATCGTGCTCTGCTCCCGCTAGGCGATCAGGGCGGGACGGCTCTCCGAACGCTTCCCACCCAGACCGCGCGTATCTGTCGGGTCTGCGGCGCGGGACACTTTGACGAACGATCGAACTGCCAAGGTTGCGGTGCTGCCCTGGGGGACGACACCCTCATTCACGGCATCTTTCGTATCGAGAACGTGGCCACCATCCCCGCGGAGCGCATTACCGTGAATGACGAGGAGCGCAAGATACAAAGGTTTGAACTCCAAACCATCTTCGAGTGGGCGCTGCGCGACCAGATCCCTGACGTGCGCCGCGGTGAGGTCTTCGACGATCAGGGGAACCTTGCCCAACTTTCCTACGGACCGGGTGCCACCATCACCCGCATCAACAAGGGGCTGCGCCGCAGGGCCAATCGCTCCGTGCTGGGCTTCAAGATCGATCCGCTCACCGGCTATTGGGCGCACAATGACGATGAAGAAGATACATCCCCGGACCCTACGGTAATCTCTTCCCAGAGGATCATCCCAAGCGTCCGAGATCACAAAAACGCTCTGCTCTTCCGTCCTTCTCGCGGAGAGGGCTTCTCTCTGACCACCGCCGCCACGCTCCAGCACGCTCTCCTTCGAGGAATCGAAGCCGAATTCCAGCTCGAAGAAGGCGAGATCGTCGCCGAACCGATGCCCACCCGCGATGAACGCAACGGTTTCCTGCTCTACGAGGCCACGGAAGGCGGGGCCGGAGTGCTGACTCGCTTGGTCGCAGACCCTTCCAGCGTAGCTCGGGTGGCTCGCCAAGCCCTTCGTATCCTTCACTTTGCCATTGGGGAGCAGGAACCTCTCCCGGAGAGGCCCGAAAACCTTCAGGATGTCGAGGTAACTTCATGTGCAGCCGCTTGCTATCGCTGCGTGATGTCCTACTACAACCAGCCTGATCACGATCTGCTTGATCGGCGTAATCCGAAGGTTCAATACCTCCTGTTGCGACTGGCGAGGAGCACCACACGCCTGGAAGAATCCTCGACGAGCTGGGTGCCCCCTGCAGCGGATGACACTCAAGAGGCCAGGTGGTTGAGGCGCCTCCATGCGCTGAAGCTCCCTGCTCCTGACCCACAGCCGCTTGCGCTAGACACGGGGAAAGTCCCTCAGGTATGGCGAAGCCAGTGGGTCGCCGCTCTCTTCGAACAGCAGGCGCCCATCAAAGAATCTCTAGAACATCTCGGGTTCCTCGTGGTCCTTTTTCCGGCGGAGGAAGACTGGGAAGAGGCCTTCGCCCAGCTCCGTCACTTGCTTGGAGGCCCCCCGTGAGCCCCCGGTTTAGCCCAGGGAGCTTGGTACGTGCCCGGGGACGAGAGTGGATCGTCTTGGCCCATGATGCTCCGGAAGTGCTCCGAGTGCGTCCAGTTTCCGGCTCGGAAGATGACCAGACGCGCATCCACCTCGCCCTGGAGAGCGAGCCAGTCACGGAAGCATCGTTTCCTCTCCCCGAAGTCCGACAGCAGAGCAACCAGAGCTCAGCCCTGTTGCTTCGGGATGCCTTGCTCCTCTCCCTCCGTCGGGGGGCGGGTCCCTTCCGCTGTTTTGGCCAGATCGCAGTGGAGCCTCGCGCCTACCAACTCGTCCCCTTGT
This sequence comes from Polyangiaceae bacterium, assembly GCA_025057345.1. GTDB lineage: Bacteria > Myxococcota_A > Polyangia > Polyangiales > Polyangiaceae > JANWXX01. Next base: position 11,331 of record JANWXX010000056.1, read on the forward strand.
TGATGGCCCTCAAGCTCGACATTGTACGCCTGCTCATCGCAGACGATGTCGGCATCGGTAAGACCATTGAAGCCGCCCTCATCGCACGAGAGCTACTGGACCGCGGCGACATCTCCCGCCTTACCGTCCTCTGCCCTCCCCACCTCACCGACCAGTGGGTAAACGAGCTTCAATCTCGCTTCCACCTCCGCCCCGTCCCCGTCACCGCGGCCAGCGCAGGGCGCCTGGAGCGGAACCTCCCCCCCAGCGAAAGCATCTTCCAGGCCTACCCTCACACCGTCGTCAGCCTCGACTACATCAAGAGCGAGCGGCGACGGGACGACTTCCTCCGAGCTTGTCCCGAGTTCGTCATCGTCGATGAGGCCCACACCTGCGCCGCCACCACCCAAGGGCGTCACCAGCGCTATGAACTCCTCCGCGGACTGGCTGACCACCCGGATCGCCACCTGGTGCTCCTCTCCGCCACACCCCACAGCGGCGACGAGGAAGCGTTCTACCGGCTCCTGGGCCTGCTAAACCAAGACTTTGCTCGCCTAGGTTCCCTCACAGGTCACCAGCGGGATGCGCTCCGCGAGCGGCTTGCGCTCCACTTCGTCCAGCGTCGGCGCCCCGACATCGCCGAGTGGCACGAGGGGCAAATCTTTCCCCGCCGCCAAACCAAGGAGCTTACCTACAAACTCACTGGTGACTGGGACCAGTTCTTCCGCAAGGTGCTCGACTACTGCGCCACTGTCGTCGAATCCGCCACAGGAGACGAGCGACGCCAGCGGCTCAACTTTTGGGGCACCCTCGCCCTACTCCGATGTGCCTCCTCCAGCCCCCTGGCCGCGGTCTCCGCCCTTCGCTCCCGGGCCGGCCTCGAAACCGGCGAGGAGGCGCGGGAAGAGCTGCTTCGACGCATCTTCGACGGCGACGCCGAAAACCTCCCCGAAGATGACGTAGAGCCGGCCGCTGGCACCTCGGACCCTCAGCTCGCCACGCTCATCAAGCTGGCGGAGGAACTCGCCGGGCAGTCTGGAGACCCCAAGCTCCAGACCCTCACCGACCACCTTACCCGGCTTCTCGATGAGGGGTTCTCTCCGGTCGTGTTCTGTCGTTACATCACCACGGCTCACTACCTGGGGCGCCACCTTGCTACCAAGTTCAAGTCGACTACCGTTGTCGTCGTCACTGGTGAGCTGACCTCCGATGAGCGCAAAGAAAAAATCGAGGCCCTCGATGAAGCCGAAAAGCGCATCCTGATAGCCACCGATTGCCTCTCTGAAGGCATCAATCTTCAAGAATTCTTTGACGCCGTCGTCCACTACGACCTCTCGTGGAACCCCACTCGCCACGAACAGCGGGAGGGGCGTGTCGACCGCTTCGGCCAGAAACGGGATGTCGTTCGCACCACCCTCATGTACGGCGTCAACAACCCAGTCGATGGCGTTGTCCTCGATGTCATCCTCCGTAAGGCCGAAACCATCCGGGAAAAACTCGGCGTCCCCGTCCCCATGCCGGACCAAAGCCAGTCCCTCACCGAGGCCCTCCTCCGCTCCACCCTGCTTAGGCACCGAGGCCTCCTAGACACGAGCTCGGGCAAGCAGCTCGACCTCTTCGACCGAGAGTGGAAGGACGCCGCCGAGAAGGTCAAGGCCAACCGTACGGTCTTCGCTCAGCGCCGTCTCAAGCCCGAAGAAGTTCTTCCCGAATGGAACAAATCCCTCCGTGCTGTCGGCGGAAAAGAAGATGTACAACGCTTCACCGAGCGCGCCATGATGCGCCTCGGCGCAGGCCTGGAGAAGCTGTCCCGCGGCTACCAAGCCCCCCTCGACGCACTCCCCGAGGATGTGCGTGAGCGCTTGGAGGCCGAGGGGCTCACCGGATCCATCGCCATCGATTTTTCTTACCCTCCCGCGGCTCGCTGCCGTCCGGTGCAGCGCAGCCACCCTCTCATCGCCATCCTAGCCGAAACCCTCCTTGAACGTACCCTCGCCGCCGACCCCGCCGACGGGAATCCAGGCCCCGGCGTCCTGGGGCGCGTGGGCTGCTGGCAGTGCGAGGGCATCTCCGTGATGACCACGGTCCTCCTCCTGCGGCTGCGCTTCCAGCTCACGGTGAACCGGGAGCACCACCCCCAGTCGCTCCTGGTGGAAGAAGCCTCGGCTCTGGCCTGGTCTCCCACCTCCACCCTCGAAGGCCCAGATGCCCTTGCCCTCCTCCAGCGGCCCTCGGTGGGAGAGCCTCCGGCTCCCGTGCGTGAGCGCCAGATCACGCTGGCTCTCCAGAGGCTCAAGGATCGCCTCGCGGAGCTGGACGCCTTCGCGGATCGAAGGGCCCTGGCCTTGCTGGAGGATCACCGCCGCGTTCGAGAAGCCTCCAGGGATCGCGGTCGGTACATGGTGCAGGCGATCCGTCCCGCGGATGTGATCGGACTCTTCGTGGTGCTCCCGAAGGTGCTCGGATGACAATCCCCGATTCCCCCGAGAGGATTCAGGATTCGTGGGGACGGATTCCGTCTCACTTCCCCAACGTATCGACGGATGCCTTCGTCATGTTGCCTGAACGCATCCACAAAATCATTGAACCCAATGGGGGAAAGGTAGGAGCGCAACCTGTTGCGCTCCCGCGAGCCTCCCAGGGTGTCCAACCTCGTTTCCCTGCCCTCCCGCGAGCCTCCCAGGGTGTCCAACCTCGTTTCCCTGCCCTCCCGCGAGCCTCCCAGGGTGTCCAACCTCGTTCCGTGCCTGTTCATCCGGAACAACGGGGGGTAATTCCCGGATCGTTGGGTGCCATCGTTCGTGCGTTCAAGGCCGCCTGCGCAAGTCGATACCGTCGTGAAAATGCAGGGAAAGGTTCGATCCGGCAGAGAAATTACCACGATCCCATCATTCGAGATCCGGAGGAACTCGACCGCGTCAGGCTCTACATCACCGAGAATCCGTCTCGCTGGCTACGACGTCAGCACGACCCTTCGTCCACGTTCGCTTCCGGGAGGCCCTGGTGAAACGTCGTCGCTCGATCCGCCGTGCCGAGGCGCAGCTTGGCTTCGACGCCCTCCACATCGAAGGGGGGCTCCTCTCTCCCGAGTGGTTGACGAAGGTGGCCCAGCTCTCCGCGGGGCACCAGTCCGAGGCGGATTACCGCATTGAGAAGGGGCTTCGCCTCCGGGACGAGATCGGGCGCTTCTGGCGCATCGCCCAGGCCTACTGGCAAGAGTTCGCCGCGGGGCGTCTCCGCTCCATGGACCCGCGCGGCCTCGCGGAGCACTTCGTCACCTCGCTCCTCCGCAAGAGCTTTGCCTTCGAGAGCCTCCGCCCAGTCCCCCCGGTTTCCCTGGGCGACCGGACGTTCCCCATCGGTCACGCGGCCCTCGACGGGCGTGTGCCCGTGGTGATCGCGCCCGCCGGGATCGGCCTCGACAGGCTCCCCGAGAGCGCTGGGGAGGGGGGACGCCGGCGCAGCGCCTTCGGCCTCGCCCAGGAGTACCTCAACGCCCAGGAGGGCGCCCTCTGGGGCATCGTCTCCGACGGCTGTACCCTCCGCATCCTGCGGGACAACGCCAGCCTGACCCGCCCCGCATGGATCGAAGCTGACCTGGAGCGGATCTTCACCGAGGAGCGCTACGCCGACTTCGCCGCCCTCTGGCTGCTGCTCCACGAAACCCGCTTCGGAAAGCCGGGCCAGCCGGTGACCGACTGCGCCCTGGAGACCTGGCGCGACGCGGGGCGGGAGGAGGGAATACGCGCCCGGGAATTCCTCCGCCGCGGCGTCGAGGAGGCGCTGCTGGCGCTGGGGCAAGGGTTCCTCTCGCACCCGGCCAACCAGGCCCTCCGCGGCGCCCTCCAGGACGGCTCGCTATCCACCCGCGACCTGTTCCAGCAGCTCCTCCGGCTGATCTACCGGATGATCTTCCTCCTCACCATCGAGGAGCGGGGGCTGCTTCACCCCGAGGGAGTTCCCGAGGCCGCCCGCAGGCTCTACGAGGAGGGTTACGGCCTGCGCCAGCTCCGGGAGCGAGCCGCCCGGCGCAGCGCCCACGACCGCTTCTCCGACCGCTGGGAGGCCCTGAAGATCGTCTTTCGCGGCCTGGCCCGGGGGGAGCCTCGCCTGGGGCTTCCGGCGCTGGCGGGCCTCTTTGCGCCGCACCAGTGCGCTGCCCTCGACACCGCGCGCCTGGAGAACCGGGCGCTGATGCTGGCGATGTTCCGCCTCTCGTGGCTCCGGAGCGATTCGGGCCTGGCCCGGGTCAACTGGCGGGACATGGGCCCCGAGGAGCTGGGCAGCGTCTACGAGAGCCTGCTGGAGCTGGTGCCCCAGATCACCGACCAGGGGCGCCGCTTCACCTTCGCCACCGGAGACGAAAGCAGGGGCCACGCCCGCAAGACCACCGGCAGCTACTACACCCCCGACAGCCTGGTGCAGGTGCTGCTGGACAGCGCCCTGGAGCCGGTGGTCGCGGACACGCTGGCGGCGCACCCGGCCGACCCGGTGGAGGCCCTGCTGAGCCTCGCGGTGGTCGATCCGGCCTGCGGTTCCGGCCATTTCCTCCTCGCGGCGGCGCGGCGCCTGGCGGTGCACGTGGCGCGCCTCCGGGCCAGCGGGACGCCCTCGGCCTCCGAGTACCGCAGGGCGCTCCGGGACGTGGTGCGCCGCTGCATCCACGGCGTCGACCTGAACCCCATGGCGGTGGAGCTGTGCAAGGTCTCCCTGTGGATGGAGGCCCTGGAGCCGGGCCTGCCGCTGAC
>JANWXX010000570.1 GCA_025057345.1 Polyangiaceae bacterium
TGGTCGTCGACGACCAAAGCGACTTCGCCGCGCTCGAAGATCTGGGGAAGTTGTCCGGCGCTTTCGTCAAGGCTGACGGTAGATACATTCCGGACCATTACCTCAGCTACCGAGGTGGATGGGTTGTGACCAGAGACGAGGAACTGGAGCAAATCCGACTCGGTGATGATCCCTGCGAGCCGCCCGTGATCGGTACAGGGGAGTTGGGAGATGCCGTACTTTTTCAGGAGGTCCAGGGCATCTCCCAGGGTATGGGTTAGCTCGGCGGTGATGATCTCGCGCCGCGGCAGAGCGCGGACAATATCGCCAATGGTACCGATCTCCCAGTCAGTTTCCTGGAAACCGTGCTGGCGCATCCAGCCGTCGTCGAGGAACTTGGACATGTAGTTGCGAATCGAATCCGGCAGCAGAGTCACCACCCGGGAGCCTGGAGGGAGGTCTTGGGCGACCTGCATCGCGGCCCAGACCGCAGCGCCGCTGGAGCCACCGCAGAGCAATCCCTCTTGGCGGATGAGTTTGCGAGCGGTACGGAAGGAATCCCGATCGTTGCTCTTGATCCAGCGGTCGACCAACGATCGGTCCAAGACATCGGGGATGAAATCGTAGCCGATTCCCTCGACCTTGTAGCTGCGGATTTCTCCAGGTCCTGCAAGGATGGACCCTTCGGGGTCAACACCGACGATAAGGCACCGGGGAAGTACTTTTTTGATGCCACGAGCGACGCCTGTAATGGTCCCGCCCGTGCCAGCGGTGAGAACGACGGCGTCGAGTTTGTTCTCGCACTGTTCTAGGATCTCCTGGGCTGTGGTTAGCTCGTGGGCAAGGGGGTTATCGGGGTTGGCATATTGGTCGAGGATGTGAGCGTTGGGGAGAACCTCTCGCAAACGACGAGCCACACCGATATGGCTGTCGGGAGAATCCCAGGCGGCCTCGGTGGGAGTGCGGATGATCTCAGCACCGAGAGCTTCGAGGGTGATTTGCTTCTCCCGGCTCATCTTCTCCGGCATGGTGATGATCATCCGGTAGCCGCGGACGGCGGCGGCCAACGCCAGGCCGATGCCGGTGTTGCCGCTGGTAGGCTCAATGAGGGTATCTCCGGGCCGAATGCGCCCGGCCTTCTCTGCCTCCAAAAGCATGCGGACGCCAATGCGATCCTTTACCGATCCGCCTGGGTTTAGGTACTCTAGTTTGGCGAGGAGCTCGCAGGGGAGGTTCCTTCCGATGCGCGACAGGCGCACCATGGGTGTCTGGCCGACGGCGTCCAGCACCGAGTCGAGGATGAGTTTCATAGGACCATCTTACTGTGCCTGGCCTTGGCTACGGGAGGGTTCTACACTGGTGCAGATGAGTGAAACCAGACGTGAGATGGATGAGCTGCGCCAGCGCTGGAGCGAGCTGGATCGGGAGATCCTCAACCTGCTGGTGAAGCGAGCCCGCCTCTCTCGGGAAGTAGGCGCAAGGCATGCGGGGCCGGCCAAGCTACCCTCCTCTGAACGGGATACCCTTGATGCGCTGGTGGCTGCTGCTGGGGACGAGCTACCGGCGGAGGCTGTCCGCTCCATCTTTCGAGAGATCCACAGCACTTGCAGGGCACTTGAAGCATCGGTCCGGGTCGTCTATGTAGGAGCCGAAGCGGGGCAGGCGGCAGCACGCAAGCAATTCGGTCCGCTGGCGCAGATTGAGCCGGCAGCAACTGCTGCCCAAGCTCTGGAGCAGCTGGCCGACAAGAGCGCTAGCTTTGCGGTACTGCCTTACGAGTCCTATACAGAGGGGTCGATCCCCTCGACGCTCCAGGCTCTTCGCTTTAGTGATGCCCATATCATCGCTCTCATCGACGAGGATCGCCCCCCCCAGGTAGAAGGGCACGTTCGCTTTTGTGTGGCAGCCCTGCGCCCAGCCAGCCGCACCGGTCGAGATGTGACTGCATTGCTGTTCACCATCAACGATCAACCTGGAGCCCTCTTTGAAATCCTCAAGCACTTTGCGGAGCGGGGGGTCAATCTTCGCAAGATCCAGTCACGGCCGTCAGCGGGGGAAGGGTACGTATTCTTCATCGAGGTCAGTGGTCACATCACTGACCGCTCGGTCGTTGCTGCTATCGAGGGTGTCAAAGCCCAGACTCGCGCTCTCAAGATCCTTGGATCATTCCCCGCATGAAAACTCTTCTCCGAGGTTTCCTCCTTGCACTGGTCCTAGCTCTGCCTCTGGTCTTCAGCGGATGTAGCAAGAAGGAGAGCATCGTCGCTGTTGGTGGTGGAAAAAAGCTCTCCGCGGAGGAGATCGATGCAGATCCCTTGGCCCTCCTCCCTGGGGGAGCCGTCTTTGTATGGCAGGTCGATGCTCAAGCGCTCCTTCACTCCTCGCTGGGCCCCTCTACGCTGCGCACCACCCAAACTTTGGTACCTCTGACCCCAGAGATGAACTTTGACCCGAAGCGCGATCTCAAACGCCTCTACGGTGCAGGATACTCGATGCAGAGCGCTGATGTGGCCATGGTCGCCCAGGGGAATTTTGATCTGGAGGCGATCAAGCGGGTGGCGGAGCGGGGGGGGATGTCCGCTGCAGGACGGCCGTTTCGCAAGACCTCATACGGGGGCAACGACCTGTTCCTCACGGGGGATGTGGGCT
>JANWXX010000571.1 GCA_025057345.1 Polyangiaceae bacterium
TTCGCAGGAGCTCCCTTCACCCTGGCCTCCTATGCCATCGAAGGGGGCAGTTCGAAGAACTATATCAAGACCAAGACCCTGATGTATTCCGATGAGGGGGCTTTCCGGGAGCTGATGGGGAAGCTCGTGGAGGCAACGAGCCGCTATCTCAACGCCCAGATCGAGGCAGGAGCCCAGGCGGTGCAGCTCTTTGATAGCTGGGTGGGTGCCCTGTCTCCGGGGGATTATCGCCGCTACGTACTCCCCCACATGAAGCGTCTGATCGCCTCAATTCGCCCTGGTATACCGGTGATCACCTTTGGTACCAACACTGGTGGGTTCTTGGAAGAGCTGGCTGCCTCGGGAGCCATGGTGGTCGGCATCGACTGGCGCATTGAGATGGGGGAGGCTCGGCGTAGGCTCCCGGGAAAGGTGCTTCAGGGGAATCTCGATCCGGCATGCCTCTTTGGACCCATCTCCGAACTCCGACGGCATGTGGACGAGATTCTGGCAGCGATGGCCGGCGCCCAGGGCCATATCTTCAACCTAGGCCACGGGATTCTCCCAGGGACGCCAGTGGATACGGTAAAGGCCCTAGTTTCCATGGTCCACGAGGGGTCTGCTCAGTGAAGGTCGCGATCGTTGGAGCGGGCCCCTCCGGGCTGGCAGCAGCGTTTCACCTCCAAGAGCTTGCCCGACGACAGGCACGTCCTCTAGAGCTTACGATATTCGAGGCCACCGAACGTCCCGGAGGTGCCATCGGCACCGATGAAATCGATGGCTTCCTCGTGGAACGAGGCGCGGATGGCTTCCTCACCGACAAGCCTGCCCTCCTCGACCTAGCCCGACGCCTAGGGATCGAGGATCGACTGATCCGCACCCAACCTACCCAGCAGGGTGCCTCCATCGTCAAGGAAGGTCGGCTATTTCCCATCCCTGAAGGTTTCTCCATGATGGCGCCCACTGGGCTCCGCGCCTTCCTCACCTCACCGCTCCTGTCTCCCTGGGGAAAGCTCCGGGCGATGAGTGAGGTGCTACTGCCGCGAGGTGCTCCCCGCAGGGATGAGAGTGTGGCCTCCTTTGTCCGACGGCGCTTTGGCTCCGAGGTGCTGGAGCGCCTGGCACAGCCCCTCATCGGCGGTATCTACGGTGCTGATCCGGAGCTCCTCAGCCTCCGAGCCACCATGCCCCGATTCCTGGATGCTGAGCGCTCCTCCCGCAGCGTCACGTTGGCTCTCCGCCGCCAGGCTACCCGCTCCTCCCAGCCCGCTCACGGAGCCCGATATGGCCTTTTCGCCAGCTTCGACCGGGGGATGCAAGTGCTGGTCGACACGCTGGTCCATACACTACCTCCAGCTGCGCTGCGACTTGGAGCCCCCGTGGAAGAGATCATCCCCACGGAGCAGGGGGCGTCACTACGGGTCGGCCACCAGTGGACGACGGTGGATCGGGTGATCTTGGCACTCTCCGGAAAGGCTTCGGCTCGTCTCCTTACCCCGATCGATGCACCCCTCGCCCGGCGCTTGGCTCGCATCGACTATGGCTCCTGCGCACTGATCAACCTGGGCTTCCTCCAACGCTTTCCCCAACTTACGGGCTACGGCGTAGTTGTGCCCGAGGTTGAGGGAAGGCCCTCCCTCGCCATGACCTTCGCCAGCCGCAAATGGGCCGGACGGGCTTCCGAGGGAAGAGAGCTGATTCGGGTTTTTCTAGGGGAACAACTAGCCGAGGAAGCCGACGACAACGAGCTGCTCCGGGTAGCCCAGAACGAGCTTCGCGCCCTGCTCGGCATCGACGCAACCCCTCATGTCGTGGTTATCCGCCGTTACGTCGAGGCGATGCCACGCTACCACGTAGGCCACCTGGATCGGATTGCTGCCCTTGAGGAGCGCGCTGCACAGCATCGCTGGCTGGCACTGGCAGGAAATGCGCTCCGAGGCGTTGGTATACCGGATGCGGTGCGAGCTGGGGAACTAGCAGCGGACCGGGCGATGGCTTGAAACCCACAGCACGTCAGCAGGCGAAGTGGCGTGTCTCGCGGAGAGCTTTCCGTAGATCGGGGCGGAAGTCAGGGTGAGCAAGAGAGATCAAGGCCTCACCACGCTCACGTAGCGTCATCCCATGGAGGTTGACGACCCCGAACTCGGTGGCGACCCAATGCACATGGCCTCGGGTGGTGACAACGCCGGCGCCAGTCTTGAGAGTAGGCACGATACGGGAGATCGTTCCCCGAGAGGCCGTGGATGGAAGGGCCAGAATCGGCTTGCCGTTGGTCGACTCAGCAGCGCCCCGGAGGAAATCCATCTGCCCGCCGATGCCCGAGAAGATACGGTACCCGATGGAGTCGGCGCACACCTGACCGGTGAGATCAATTTCAATGGCCGAGTTGATGGCCACTACGTTGTCGTTCTTCCGAATCAGCGAAGTATCGTTAGTGCGGTCGCATGGATGAAATTCAACGACCGGGTTGTCATGTACATAGTCAAAGAGGCGCCGAGAGCCGTTGACAAAGCTGGTAACCGTGCGCCCTGGATGCACCTTCTTCCGCTTGTTGGTGACCACCCCGGAAGTGAGCAGGGGAAGCAATCCGTCGGAGAACATCTCCGTATGCACCCCCAGGTCGTTCTTGTTCCCCAGACGACG
>JANWXX010000572.1 GCA_025057345.1 Polyangiaceae bacterium
CACTAGGAGGTCTATGGACAAAGAGAAGTGAGCCGCGTCGAGAGCGGAGCAACGGCCCGGTTACCCCGCCAAGGCGGACTCGAACGGTATGCTTACCGAGGGGGACGTCGAGGAGGATGAAAGGCTCGATCTTCTCTCCGTAACTATGCTCCTCGCCCACACCAAACCGAATCACTTCGGCACGAACACCATCCCCGAGGAGCTTGCGAGCTGCGTCGTACCAGGTCCGCAGCCAGGCGAGATGGATCTGCTGCTCAACATCGGCGAAGATCCCAGTAGGGGCCTTTCCCCGTTGTTCCAGCACATTCACTCGGCAGGCATAGACATCCGCAGGCTCAACACCTCGGACAAGTGCCTCGGCGAGCCAAGCCCTGAGCTGCCCCACCGCCCTCGGCATCGCGGTAGAGAAGGGCTCGTCCTCAACGGCGGTCGAGTCCACCTCGCCCTCGTCCAGACCAAGCGCATATTGGGCATACCCTTGGAGCGGGCACTCAAGGAAGCGCCGGAGACTTGCAACCTGGAGGCGCAACTCACCCCGAAGTTCCGGCGCCTCGGGCAGATCGAAGAGTCGTAGATGATGGCGGAGCAGCTTCCAGACCCCCGGTGCTTTTTGCTCGAGGGAGCGCAGCGCTGTTAGCGGTACGGGACCCCCGGCTCCGAGTTGACGCCGGAGTTCGACGGACTGAGCTTCTCGGCGCGCCTCAGGCTGCCAGCAAGGCATGGCAGGCTGCTGAAGCTGATACACGTCAGGGAAGTAGACAGGATCAAAGCGGCGAAGCGGATGACGCTCGACTAGCTTCTCTGTCTCAGCACGTCCAAGGTAGCCACGACGGAGCACGTCAAGCAAATCGAGGACAACCGAGGATGGCTGGAGGTTTTCTTGGGTGAAGAGATCTCGGTGGACGTAGCTGAGGTAAAAGGCATCCCGTGTAGAGAGGAGCGCCTCCAAGAAGGCATATTTGTCCCGCTCCCGAGGGCCGAATCCCTGGGTACCTGGCTGGCGATCCTGGCGAAGATCCAGGGCGCTCCTCCGCTCAATCTCTGGGAAGTGGCCCTCGTTAAGCCCAGTCACAAAGAGCACCCGGAATGGTAGACCTTGGAGCTTACGCAGCGGACCAATCACCACTCCATCCGCTGGGAGCTGGCCGCGAGTGGCTTTGAGTTCAGCCAAGGCAGCGAGGGCGAGCTGATGGGCAAGCCGGTAGGGGACTGGGCTGTCTCCCACGGTACCATCATCGACTTCCTGAAGCGCCGCCAAGCACCGGGATAGCTCCTTCTCCTCCTGCTCGGAGGTGGGGGTCAGGTAACTAGTGGCTAGCAGCAGCAGAAAGCGGACCCACTCGGACAGCGGGCGTCGTTCTTGGCGGGCAAAGCGCGCGTCGGCGATAAGGGACCGTACCAGTAGGCCGAAGCGACCGGCACCCAGTTGACTTGCCTGAGCCTGTTCTTCGGGGAGGTACATTTCTCCATCCACTAGGAAGCTGCGGTCATCCCCGGAGCGTTCCCCGGTGAGGAAAGCCCCTAGCGCCAGTCTGCGGGCCCCCTGTTCCCAGTTGAACAGATCCCGAGCAATGTACGTCCCCAAGTGATCGGCATGATCAGCACCGTGAACAATACCCAAGCTGTCGCACCATCGGATCCAGGAGTCCGGATCATCTTCGTGGAAGCGGGAGGCCAGGAGAGGGTGGGTGCAGAGGCGAAGCAATTCTTGGCGACCAAAGCCCCCGAAGGGCACCGCCATCAGCAACTCCATGGCCTCGATCACCCGGCTCTCGGTAGCCGTAGGCAGATCCAGCACATGGAACGGAATTGACCAAGTTTCGGAGAATACCGCGGCGATCTGCGGTAGGTACTGTGGAGCCTCCTTCAGCCCTACCACCACTCCGATATCATGAAACCGCAGCGAACCGTCTTTACGGAGAAGCTCCCAAATTTCGCTGGCGATGGTTTCCACTTCCCGCCGTATGCCGGGACAGGCGAGTATGCAGAGACTCCGGTCTGCCCGGAGCTTTCCGTCGATCTCCCGACGCTCCGGGAGACGGAAAAGAACGTCTCGCTGGAGTGCCGCTAGGAGGGTGTCCTTCTCCGGGTTGACGAAGCGCTCCTCGAATTGGTAACCTGCTAGCTCGTTGAGCACCCGCACCCCGTCCCGGCCCGGGCGCCCCCAGAGACGTAGCAGAGGGGTATCCGGATCTTCTGTAGAGGTCAGCGAAGGAGCAGGGCGAGGTGGCCGACCGGCGGCAGGCACATCCTCCCAGAACTCAGCGCAAGGGTTGAGGGCATAGACGTGGATCTCGCTACGGCGGGCCAGCGCCGCCAGCAGTTTGCCCATCGCCTGACCTCCATGGGAAACCCCAAACACATGAAAGACGGGCGGAAGGGGCAATCGATCCAAGGACCAGGGGCTCTCCGGATTCACCAGCTCGTCAAAGGAAACCCAGCGGATACCGCGCTCTACTTGGCGCTGATCGATGATGCCTCCAGGTCCAAACACCTGGCGCCACAGGGCCCGCTGCCACCGCTCCTCGTGGACAGCAACACCTGCGGAGCATTCGTCACGCCAGGCATCGAAGAACGCTGGTACGGAGGTGTACTCCTGGAAGACAATCGCAAGTT
>JANWXX010000573.1 GCA_025057345.1 Polyangiaceae bacterium
CTGCTATCCATCCGAGGTGCTCTGGAGGCCATCGCCGCCTCCTTGCGCTTGGAGATGCGCCGAACCTTCGAGCACGAACTCCCGGCCCCAGACCAAAATGTCCCGATTGATGAGCTGAAGGCTCGCATCACGGCAGCATCCCGCAACCTTGGCCCAGCGATCCAAAACTCGATCCTATTCCTCGCTCGTAGCCTTGGGGTGCGCTTGGATGAGCATGGGGTCTTCGACGAGAAAGAGGCAAAGCGGCTGCTAAGTGAACGGCTTCGACGGGATATTTGGATCTTCGCTAGGATCCTCCATGCCTTTGTGCTGAAGGCACGCTACGCAGACCCTACGGAGGACCGCTGGGCCGGCGCGGCTTCCTTCCGCTTCGTTCAAGAGTTCCTCTCCTATTTCAAGGCGATGGGCTACCCGCTGCTTCGAGGCAGCGATTACCCTCGGTTCAACGAGTTCCTGGCCTCCATGAGCGCCCTGACCGATACCGACCTGCTGGACCCGGCGCGCCTGGATGCCGCCATTGAAGAGGCAGAAGCTTTCCAGGATTTCCTCAACCGGCTCTTTGAGCAGGTCAGCCACCGGGAGGAGCTCCAAGACATCCCCTTCGACCGGAAGGGGGCCGCCCAGGCCCTGAAGCTCTACCTCGGCTCCTTACCCTAACCGCTTTGACGAAGGATGCCCCCCTCAGGGTGCGGGGTAAACCTTGAAATATCGCGGGACGGGGCGTAAGACGAGCCCTCGCGAGGCCAGGAATGCCTCGATAACCCCCACGAGGACACCCATGGCAAGCGAGAAGGTCGTCGACGTCGTGCTTCCCAGCATTGGTGAGAGCATCGTCGAGGCATCCATCAAGCAGTGGTTCGTCAAGCAAGGCGACGTGATCCGGGCAGACCAGATTATTGTAAGCATCTCGTCCGAGAAGACCGATGTGGATCTCCCGGCCAACGTCGCCGGGCGCATTGTTGAGATCCTTGCCAAAGAGGGGGACACCCTCGCCATTGGCTCCCCCATCGCTCGGGTGGAACCCGGGGTCTTCGAGGCCACCCCCCCTACCCCGGCAGCCCCTGCCTCAGCGGCTCCAACCACTGCCCCCCTCGCCTCCCCTGCGGTACGCCAGCTCGCTCGGGAGCACGGTGTTGACCTATCGACCATTACCGGCTCGGGGGACCGCGGACGCATCACCCAAGCCGATGTCCTTTCCCAGTCGGCTTCCGCAGCACCTAAGGCACCGCCCCCTGCTCCGACCTCAGCCCCTCCATCACCAGCTCCAGTCCCTACCTCACCAGGCGCGCCCATGACCTTCTCGCTCAGTGGCGGCTTCGGATCCTTCAAAGTACCTCCTTACATCCAGAAGCCTGGCGATCAAATCATCCCCTTCTCCCGCAAGCGCCGTATCACTGCCGATCACATGGTCTACTCCAAGCTGACGTCGCCCCATGTGGTGACGGTGGCAGAAGTCGACCTCCACGCAGTCATGAAGCACCGGGAAGCCAACAAGGCCCAATACAAGAAGGAAGGAGTGAGCCTTACGGTGCTGGCCTACGTATGCCAGGCAGCGGTGAAAGCGCTTCGGGCCTACCCTGGTGTCAATGCCCGGGTGCTCGACGGAGCCACGGCACTTCTCAAGGATGTTAACCTCGGTGTCGCCGTCGACGCTCCCGATGGGCTGGTGGTTCCTAACATCAAGAATGCGGACGAACTCTCCCTCAAGGGGATTGCCCGCGCCATCGGTGACCTTGCCCAGCGTGCCCGGGAGAACAAGCTGCTGCCCGATGACTTCTCTGGCGCTACGTTCACGGTCACCAACCCGGGCCCCAGGGGGAACCTCTTCGGCGGCGCCATCATCTCCCAGCCCAACGTGGCGATCCTGCGCATGGGGGAGATCAAGAAGCGCGTCGTCATCATCGAGGAGAACGGCGAGGACCGCATCGCCATCCACCCGGTCATGTACCTTGCCCTCTCCTACGACCACCGGGTGATCGACGGCGTCCTCGGCAATGACTTCCTCTGGACCATCGCCGACCTGCTCCGCAAGGGCCAGTTCGAGGCCTGAGCCTCACGGGTGGCGGTCGGGGGTCGAGCCAGCGTAAGCGCCGCACCCACGAGGGGGGAGGGCCCTGGCGCGTCCGTTGCGTAATCCGGTCACCGTGGGATGGCATGGTCAGGGGTGGCGACCACTCTACCACCTTGGGGCCCGCTCTTGTGAGAGATTTTCCGGCAAATTCAGTGGAAGTCAGGGGCTCTCCTGGCTGGTCTGTACGTCGCATGGGGGCGAGGCACAGGAGTTGAGGTAAGATGCCACGCATGCCCCTGGTCCCCGAGGACTACAAAAACCGCACCCAGGAAGCCATCAACCACTACTGGAACACGCTCTGGAGTCAATCCACCCGCCAACAAAATCGTGATGCGGATCGCGGCAACCGCACCGCGGTGACGGGCGGGAAGCAGATGGATGGTTTCTGCAAGCTGATCCGCTGGGTCGTTGCGGAGAATGGGATGCCGGACGCGAGCATCTACACACAGATAGGGGTTACGCACCCACCCAGGAATGTTGAGGAATATCGGGCTGTTACCCTCCGATGGCCACATCCAAGGACAAGG
>JANWXX010000574.1 GCA_025057345.1 Polyangiaceae bacterium
GCCAAAAAGCCTGGAGCCAAGCTCACACAGCCTTCCAGCAAGGGGGGCAAGACCAGCAAGGTGAGTCCAGCGTCCTCTCGAACCGGCAAGGTCAACCACAAGAAGCCCCAACCAGATACGAAAGCCAGCAAGCCTGTCAGGAAGAAGAGTGAAGCAAGGCCTTCGGGGCCGACCCCTGTATCTCCCCTCCCTTCCAAGCCTGACCTGAAGGCCAAGATGCCTCCCAAGGTCAAAGCCAAACCGGACGTCAACAAGCCGGCAGCCCATGAAAAACCAGAAGCCAAGAGCCAGAAGGCTAAGCCGGAAGTCAAGGCAAGCAAGAAGGAGAAGACGCCAGCAGACAGGCCTTCTCGAACGCTCCCCCCCCGAGTTCCAACCAGCAAGCTACCTTTGCGTGCAGTACCACCCCCGAAACCGTACACGCTGGAGGAACGAGCAAAGAGGGTAGAGGAGCGGCTGGCCAAGGCACCCGAGGAGTTCCGCAAGGCTTACCAGGATCTCTTCAACATGTCCTGGGTGTTCCACGATGCGGCGCTGGAGGGGGTTGTCTACACCCCTCAGGAACTTCGTGCGGCCCTGGACCCTTCCAGCCAAGTGGTGGTGGATTCGAGCCTACAGCCTGTGTGCGACGAGATTCGGCGCTACCGGGAGGCCATCCTTTATTGCCAGGAGCTCGCGACCAAGAAGCGGCAACCGATCACGACGGATACGATCAAGAAGATTTATCTCATCCTTCATCCGGAGGAGGGAGATCTAAAAACAGTGAAGTATCGCAAGGAGATCCCTCAGCACCGGCTCTATTTTCACGAGTATGCAGCACCGGACAAAATTGGGAGCAAGGTGCGGCAGGTGGTGGACTGGGTGAATGACCCGGAAACCCGCAAGGGGCGGAATGCGATCCGGATCGCCGGACGAGCCCACTACGATTTGCTCCGCACGTTCCCCTTTCCCACCGACAGCGGGCGTGTGGCCAGGCTCTTTATGAACACGCTGCTCAT
Source organism: Polyangiaceae bacterium (assembly GCA_025057345.1). GTDB lineage: Bacteria > Myxococcota_A > Polyangia > Polyangiales > Polyangiaceae > JANWXX01. Next base: position 999 of record JANWXX010000574.1, read on the forward strand.
GCGGGCAGGGTACCCACCGGCGATCATTCACTCCACCGATCGCCAGAGGTACTATGAGGCGCTTAAGGGGTCGGCGACGGTCATCAACAACATGGTTCAGGAAGCCATCGAGAACGCGCTAACCAGCATTGAGAAGATGCTGGATGAGCACGAGACACGCACCCGTTCGTTCGTCTAAACCTGGGTACGCGGCGGGTGCGGCAAGGATGTATACTGGAGATTCTTCATGTCCTTGCCCCGCTCCGCTCGCGTGAGCCTTCCGGCCTCCACCCCTCGCTACCGCCTTGAAGAGAGGGTAGGAGGAGGTGGTATGGGGGAGATCTTTCGTGCCATCGACCAGAGTACGGGGGAGCCGGTGGCCATCAAGCTGCTGCGTACTGGGGTATCTCCCCACGAGGAGGCCCGCTTCCAGAGGGAAGTCAAGGTGCTGGCGGACCTGCGGCACCCGAATGTGGTTCGCTACATCGACCACGGGGTCTGGCCAGGGGGACGCCCCTTCCTGGCCATGGAGTGGCTGGAGGGGGAGGATCTAGCAGCGCGACACAAGCGGGAACCGCTAGGGATGAGGGATGCAGTAGAGGCCATCCGAAGGGCATCGGCAGCGCTAGCAGCGGTCCATGCCCGTGGGGTGGTTCACCGGGACATCAAGCTGGCGAATTTGTGGTTGTGCGGCGGGCGAATCCAGCGAGTAAAGCTCATCGATTTTGGGGTGGTGAAACTGCCGGAGGACGACGGGTTCACCACCCAGCCAGGAGCCATTGTTGGTACGCCCTTCCACATGGCGCCGGAGCAAGCCCGCAACGAACCTATCACACCACGCTCGGATGTGTACTCGCTGGGCTCAGTGCTTTTCTTGCTGCTCACTGGGCGGCTGGTCTTTCCGTCAGAGCACCTAGTCGCTCTGCTAGGGCACCTGGTCCTGGAGGATGCACCCCGGATCTCCAGCCTGCGACCCGATGTCCCGGAAGCCCTCGATCATCTAGTTGCCCGCTGCCTCGACCGAGACGCCTCCGCTCGCTACCAGGACGGGGGCGAGCTGGCCCGAGCCCTGGCCAGAGTTGGCGACCTACCCAACACACCGCCACCGCTGCAGACGGTTCGGGGCACCGGCCGACCCAACACCTCCTCCGGTAGCATCCGTATCGCTCAAGAACGCCCCTCTCCTTCTCATGCATCGGAGCAACGCCCCAGCCGACCCCTCCGGGCCGCCACAGGGCGCCGCCTGGTCGCGGTGGTGCTCGCCTCGCTGGAGCAAGGTCTTCTCCCCAAGGAGCTACGCCGCTCGCTCCAGGGCGTGATGACTGGCAGCGATCACGTGGAGCCGATCCGAGGAGAGCGCCTAGTGCTGGTGATGGGTCTTGCTTCGTCGAAGGGCGACGAGGCCCTGCGGGCAGCGCAGGCAGCGCTCCTCATCTACCGAATGGCTCCGGGTGCTCGGGTAACCCTTGCCTCGGGCTACGTGCGGGAGACAGAGCGGGGCCTTTCGTCGGAGACGCTGGAACGAGCTGCGTTGCTGCTAGAGCACACAGCTCCAGGAGAAGTGCGCATCGACCGGGAGACGGCACCCCTGCTGGGAACCCG
>JANWXX010000575.1 GCA_025057345.1 Polyangiaceae bacterium
GCTTGGCTCCTCCATCTTCGTCCCCTACCTGCACCCCTTGCCCCTCCCGCCCACTCTGGAGGATGCACTGCTCCAGGTCCAGGATATCTCACTCCGCCTTGCCATCGCCCGCGCTGCCTCCGCTAACCTCGCCTGGCAGCGGTCCGTCACCGTCGACCCTCCGCTGCACAGCCCCCTCCCTGGCCTCGTCTCTCCCCTGGTGAAGCCCTCTCGACGAAAAGAGTGAGGCGTCAGGGACGTTCCTGGGGCTACCCTGCCGGCTCCATGACGACCCTCCAAGGAAAGACCCTCTTCATCACCGGCGCCAGTCGAGGCATCGGCAAGGCCATCGCGCTCCGAGCTGCTCGGGACGGCGCCAATATCGTCATTGTCGCCAAGACCACCGAGCCTCACCCCAAACTCCCCGGGACGATCTATACCGCTGCTGAGGAGGTCGAGGCTGCAGGCGGCAAGGCCCTGGCCCTCCCGGTGGACATCCGCTTCGAAGAACAGGTCGTGGCGGCTGTCGCCCAGGCGGTTGAGCGCTTCGGTGGCATCGACGTGCTGGTCAATAACGCCAGCGCCATCAGCCTCACAGGCACTCTCGACACGCCTATGAAGCGCTTTGACTTGATGCACCAGATCAACACCCGAGGCACCTTCCTCTGCTCTCAGGCGTGCATCCCTCATCTGAAGAACGCCGCCAACCCCCACATCCTCACCCTATCACCGCCCCTCAATATCGAGGCTCGCTGGTTCGCCCCCCACGTTGCCTACTCCATTGCCAAGTTTGGGATGAGCCTCTGCGCCTTGGGCATGGCTGAGGAGCTTCGTCCCCTGGGCATTGCCGTCAATACCCTTTGGCCCCGCACAGTCATCGCCACCGCTGCGGTGCAGAACCTGCTGGGTGGCGACGAGGTGATCCGACAGAGCCGCACTCCGGAGATCATGGCCGACGCTGCTCATGTCATCCTCACTCGTTCCAGCCGCGAATGTACCGGTAACTTCTTCGTGGACGAGGACGTGCTCCGGCAGGAGGGCGTCACCGACTTCGAGAAATACCTAGTCACCCCGGGGACCACGCCGCTCCCGGATTTCTTCCTCTGACCGGACGGTGCATTGCGCGATGCGTTTTCCTACCGAACCTGCCGTTGACCCGGAGATCGCCGAGGCCATCGATTCTCTCCCGGACGGCGAATTCGAAGCCATGCCGGGCCTCAATCCAGAGCAGACCCTCCGCTTCTTCTCCCTAGCACGCAAAGTCTACCGGCGCACCTGCGAGCAGGCCACCGGCCTCCATCACCTGCCCATGGGACCCATCCTCGTCGTAGCCAACCAGGCGGGTCAGTTTCCTCTAGATGCAATCTCCATCGCCATCGCCTCCCTCCTCTACGCTAGTCCACCTCGCTTGCTCCGGCTGCTGCGCCCTGGCAGCTCCCGCTTCCCCGTGCCGGCGGCCCTCACCGAGGCAGGGATCACACCGGTCACAGAGGTCGCCGGCTCTACCCTGCTCCGGGAGGGCCACGCGCTGCTGTCCTTCCCCGAGGGGCTGCTCACCCCCAGCAAAATCGCCAGGGATCGAAATCGCCTCCTGCCCTTCGCCCTCGAACCCTTCCGCCTGGCTATCCAGCACCGGGCCACCCTCGTTCCGGTGGCGGTGCAGGCGATTGTTCCTCTCCTCGGGACGGTCAACTTCTTCCCGCTCCCCTCTCGCCTGAAGATCACTGTGGGTGAGCCCATCGCCGCGCTGGGCGACGAGCGCCCCGAGGGTCTGGCAGCATCGCTCCAGGCCCGGGTGCAGCGCCTGCTCCACGGGGGGCCGCCGCTGCTAGAGCGGGGGTAAGGATGCGACTGTCCAGGTACAGGCGGGCCATGTAGACCTGGTGCAGGGCAGGCGGCCGCTCGACGCTGCAGGAGAGCCTGCTACCGTCCTCCCTCATGGCTGACCCTGCCGTTCCGCTCTCGGTCCCCGCCTCGCCGGGATCTGTGCGCCGCACCTTCACCTGGCCCGAGGTCGCCTTTCCCGATTGGCCCGAGGACCGTTCCCGTTGGTACCTTCCTGACCCCGACGAGCCTTTCCCCTTGGACACCCTTCTGATCCGGATTCAACGCTACCTCTTCGCCGTGGCCTATCTCCTCTTCGAGGAACAGGGAAAGGCGTGGTTTGCCGGGTACGAACAGAAGATGCTGCTGGACGAGTTCGACCTGAGGCTGGGGATATACCCGGACTTTTACGTGCTGCCGTGCCTCCCCCAAGAGCCAGATTTCGGCCAATGGCCGGTGTACCTGGAGGACGTACCCGGACCGATTTTTGCGGTGGAAGTGGTATCGGAATCGAACTGGGAAAAGGATTACGACGAAGCACCGGGGAAGTACGCGAGGATGGGGACGGAGGAGCTTGTGCTGTTCGATCCGCTGGCCTTGGAGGGAAAGAGCCCGGCGAATCCTGCGTACGGGATGCAAGTGTACCGAAGGGGGAAGAAGGGGGAGCTGAAGCGGGTGTACGCAGGGAGGGGACCGGTGTGGAGCGAGGTGATGGGGGTATGGCTCCATGCCGACCGTCGGGGTCTGGAGGTGACGCGGGATGCGGAAGGGAAGG
>JANWXX010000576.1 GCA_025057345.1 Polyangiaceae bacterium
GGAAACGCCATCGCCAACAGCCCAGTGTACCAGAGTGCGAGAAGAAGCAGAGTGAGCCACGGAAACCTCGATACCAGAGGGATATTGAACAGGAGCGGTACGAACAAGTAGAGCCAGAAGAGCCAGGGGGGAACGTACTTGGCCAGGGGGGAATCAAAGGAAAATTCGATCATAGCTCCAGTAGGGTCCATCCCCAGGGCGCGTACCAGTGCCCTCCCCTCTTCGCCATCACGCACGTCCACCAGGCAAACGAAGAGTCTGTTCTGAAGCACCACCGTTGTCTCTTGCCCTTCCTCGACCACGGTGGCCCTGTTGATCCACGACCGTGAGAGTTGGAGCTGACCGTTCACTGCAATCCCGGAGAAATCGACCCGGAGCCCAGTCCCCCCCTCTGGAGCCTTCCAGGTCATCCATGCTGCCATCCCGAGCAGCGGTATCCCCAAGCTAAGAACCACCAGCTTACCGGCCCACGGCACTAGGACAGCGATTCCCCCCACCACCATACCGCAAGCCAGCAGAACCTTCTTCCCGGCCACGCCAACCGGCCGCCGCAGCGTTGCCTCCGGGAACTCCTTTGCTCCTCGCACCTGAAGATCCTCAGCCATGGTGCCATCGTACCCTAATGCCCTCCTTCACCGAGGTCTGTGCTATCCGCCCCGCATGCCCTCACGCTTCCTGCTCATTGCTTTGCTCGCTGGGTGCCGCCTAGCCCCCTCCGACCCGGAGCAACCTGCTCCCTCCGCATCCCTATCCATCACGGTTGTTCCTGCCCCCGGAAGTATTTCCACACCTGTGGCCTCGATCGAGCTCGCCCCGGTTTCCTCTGCTGCCCCCCCGGAGAATGAATGCGGTGAAGGGATGGTGAAGATCTGGAAGACATGCGTGGATGCCTACGAGGCACACTTGGTGGTGACTCGTGAGGACGGGCGAGTGGAGCCCTGGCCCCATTTCCAGCGCCCCCCCGCAGACCTCCGCTATGAGGCCAGGTCGGAGGCAGGGCGCTACCCACAGGGATACATCAGCCGGGTGGAAGCCGCGAAGGCGTGCAAGAACGCAGGCAAGCGCCTCTGCTCCCTAGGGGAGTGGAGGCGAGCCTGTCAGGGCAAGCGATGGCTGCTCTATGGCTACGGACCGAAGGCACGCCACGGGTACTGCAACAGCGGCAAGGACCACCTGCTGTCGAAGCTCTACGGGAACAACGGTCGCGCATGGAAGTACGACGAGCACTTCAACAACCCGGAGCTGAACCAAATGGCTGGCTTCCTGGCAAAGAGCGGTGAGTACACCGCCTGCACGGCAGGCGAGGGTGTCTACGATATGGTGGGGAACCTCCACGAGTGGGTGAGCGACACGCTGGACGAGGCACTCATGGAGCGGCTAGAAAAGGATCGGGTGGAGCGTCGCAAGCAGCCTATGCGGGAGGGAAATGGGCTGTTTGTAGGCGGTTTCTTCAGCACAACCAACGAGCTGGGCCCGGGATGCATGTACGTGACCGCAGCGCACGAGCCCAGCTATCACGACTACTCGACGGGCTTCCGCTGCTGCAAGAACGCACCAGACTCTCCGTCTCCGCTGAGGAAAAAGCGTTAGCGTTGAGGAGGTATCACCCCCTCACAAGCTCCAGTATCTCTCTAGAGCTCGACGAGCCTCTGTCAACACCGCTTCCCCCCGGGCGCTTGCCTCCGGAAGCGAAGGTGGAGTAGCCCCCGCGAGGATCTCCAGGCATGCGCGCGTGCTCCGGGCTAGGGCACCGATATCGTAACCCCCCTCCAGCACCAGGGCTATCCTCCCCTCGGCATGGCGCCGTGCGATCCCCAGCGCTGCGGAGCACATCCAGGCGTAGCCTTCCTCTGACACCCTCATGCCTCCCAGCGGATCCGACCGGTGCGCATCAAATCCCGCCGACACGAGCACCAGCTCCGGTCGGAACGCCTCCGCCACAGGCTCGAGCAGCCCCGAGAAGATCAACCGGTAGTCCCCATCCCCTAGCGCAGCGGGCATCGGTGCATTCACCGTAAACCCCTCCCCGGCACCCACACCGACCTCATGAACCGCGCCGGTCCCCGGGTAAAACGGCCAGCGATGCACGTTGAACACCAGTACATCGCGGCGCCGGAAAAAGCTCGCCTGTGTACCGTTACCGTGATGCACATCCCAATCAATCACGAGCACTCGGGATAGCCCCAGCACCTCGACCGCATGAGCCGCAGCAATGGCCACGTTGTTGAACACACAAAAGCCCATCCCCTGCCTGAACTCTGCGTGGTGTCCTGGTGGACGCACTAGCGCAAATGCTTTATGTGTCGGGTTCTCCACTACCGCCTCCACTGCCCCAAGAGCCGCGCCGGCGGCCAGGTATGCAACCTCCACGCTACGGGGCGACAGCGGCGTATCCAGGTCCAGTTGCCCCCGGCGCCCCCGCAACGCCTCCACTTGATCCACGTAAGTACCAGCGTGAATCCGCTCAATCTCCTGGCGCGTCGCTGCCCTTGGGGTCACCCAAGACACGCCTCGCACCGGATTCTCAACGAGGGCATCCCGAATGGCCCGTAGGCGCCCTGGATGCT
>JANWXX010000577.1 GCA_025057345.1 Polyangiaceae bacterium
CGGCAAATGGACGATGTTCTTCCCAAAAAAGTAGTCAGGAACGAGGATTCCTTCGGGGAAGATCTTGTGGAGGACATGCATCCGAGCACGGGGGCGGTACTCAACCCAACGCACGTCGCTGTCCCGAAAGTTATAGAGCACCGGGATGTCGTATTTCTTGAAGAGGGGGAGGTAGTGGTTGAGATCCTCACCCTTGAAGGCATTGGTCACCACCGTCTTGTTCTGCACGCAGGTGATGTCCCGGTAGCCTTGTGCGCGGAGCGCTAGGATCGTCCCTTCGAGTTGCCAGGGCGTCGAGTTGGCCCCTGGGAAGGGGTAATGCCACGAGATGTTGTCCTTGAGAATCGTCGTCACCTTCGTATCAAGGGCTTCGCGCATCCCCGCAAGATCACAGAGCCTCTGGATATCGCCCAAAATCGTTTCGGGCTTGACCTTGAGGGCCGCTACCTTTCCCTTGGCCATGATACTCTCCCTTCGATCACGCCGTGACGTGAGGCTCGTGCTCCTCTGCTGAGCGGTCCCGGAACAAGGCCCACCAGGCGCCAAACCCTACCACTGCCAGTGCCGCCATCAAGGCCATGAACTTGGCTAGTCCCTTTACATGAGAGATCCCGTGGACCACCCGTTGCACCAAGGGAGCTTTCGGTATTGCTGCCGGCTGGGTGGAGACGAAGATCGGGTTCCCCTGTTTGTTCCAAGCGATCAGCCGAGCCCCTGGGACTTTCACCCCAGCCGCGAGAGCGATGGCAGGGGCTGTACTAAAGAAGCTCCCTACAGTTGTCATGACCTTGCCCTCCTCCCAGCGAGTTGCCAACCGCTTGAGTGCCTCATCTGCCTCCTTCTTCCGCGACCCCGGCTCGCCCAGCTTGGCCAGCGCCCCTTTAGCGAAAGGTGCACTCCCCACGGAAGGTGCCAACTTCTGACCCGTAGCCGCTCGAAAGCTATCCCCAACCTTGCTGGCCACCTCAGCAATCTTCTCGGGAACCTCTGCCACCTCCGACGTTAGGGTACCTCCCGGAGCCTGCACCCGAGTGGCCACACCAAGACCACTGGATAGCCATGCTAGGTGACGAAGCCCCATCCCCGCCACCACAGGATCACTGGAGCGCGTCGCTGCCAGTGCCACATCCAACGCCCTATCCCAAGCAGCGTCCACCCTAGCTTTTTCTTCCTTCTCGTCCTTCTTCTCGTCTTTCTTTTCGTCTTTCTTTTCTTCACTGACCAGATTGGCAGCAAGATCCCGCACTAGGCCCCCACGAAAGTACTCGAATACGGCGAGGCCCGTGTTCAGCTTGTCAGCTTCCGCTGGAGCTGGGAGCTCTCCTTCGTAACGCCATTCCACGACAGGGAGCAGTTCATCCTTGGAGAGAACGCCGCTCATGATAGCGGAACCGTCGGCGCCAGTGGCCTGGGGAGCAGGAGCATTTCTGGGGTCTCCCAAGGTGAGCCGCAGGTTAGCACGAACTCCCGGTTCGGTCTGCAGACGCACCTGGAGCGGTGCCCCTGCATATACGCGAGGCCCAAGGTTCCGAAGCGGGAGGAGCAAACGCCCCACCGGATCGATCTCGGTGCCCGAAAGATCAACCCCCTCCACGTAGAACCGCAGAACCACCTGCCGCTCCTCGTGAGCCTGAAGCATGCTGACCCATGGGGAGAGCATCTCCCCCCCCGTACCCTCAACCATATGGATCGGACGTTGGGCCTGCCCATCCACAAAGCGAAGGGAGAAAGTTCTGGTTACAGGAGACCCCTTCCCGGTAGCAAGCTGAAGCGTCGCTGGCATGATACGACAGGCCCCTCCTTTGACCCCGCGCACCCGGAAGCCGACATCCACCATCGCTGAGGTACGTCGAGCCTGAATGAATACATTCATTGCGGTGATGGCACAGTCATCCACTGCCGGACGAAGCGGTCGGTTGGGGAAGGGAATTGGACGAAGGGGAGGAGTCCCCGGGGTTTGAGCAGTAGCCACCCTAGAGACAGAGAAACCGGCGGCAAGACAGGCCAATATGAGGGGCAAGGCTTGGGAACGCATGGGCGAGGCGCACCCTAGTGCTCCCCATGCAAAGTTCAATCCCTTTTTCCTGTCTTTTTCTGAGGGGTAAAATATGCTCTCTTGACTAAAGGGAAGGGTGCTACCTTCGCTTTCACGGGGGCCTTTCCCCTCTTTACCTAGGGTCGCAAAAATGAAGGTATCCGTTCGATTCTTGCAGGTTCTCGGGACAACCTCCCTTGCTCTCCTTGTCGCTTGTGGTGGTGACTCTTCCTCTACGGATCCCAGCGGTGCTGCAGGAGCCGCAGGAGCAGCAGCGGGCGCGGCTGGCACAGCAAGCGGGTCCGCCGGGAAGGCCACCGGTGGGACTGCCGGGGCATCCGGGGGCGGCACGGGCGGCACCAGCGCTGGCTCCGGCGGCGACTCCGGCTCCGGTGGCTCTGACCCCGGTGGCTCCGGCGGCGACTCCGGCTCCGGTGGCTCTGACCCCGGTGGCTCCGGCGGCGACTCCGGCTCCGGTGGCTCTGACCCCGGTGGCTCCGGCGGCGACTCCGGCTCCGGTGGCTCTG
>JANWXX010000578.1 GCA_025057345.1 Polyangiaceae bacterium
CTGCAGAATTCCGCTTTCAGCGTGTCGGAGGGGTCATCCAAATCGATGGCCGTTGGAGCCACCAGGCATCTCCAAACAACTGGATAGACGATTGGGATCTCACCAAGCAGAAGACCACCCATGCCCTTTTGGCGGCCCGGGCTCCTGCAGCGAACTGCCCCTGATCCTCCAATCCTCAACCAGTGGCATCCAGGGTCTGCACGTCGCCTTCGCTGCTCTCCTGAAGGGCAAGCTTACCGCGGACTTTATCAAGGAGCTGGGCCAGGCGAACAGGGTTGTCTCCGGCCCACTCCCGCAGCGCTTTTTCCGCCTTCTGCGGGTCGTTCAACCTCGGAATTAGCTCGCTCAGCTCTGCCTTCATCTTGTTTGCATCGGCGGGGATGTGAGCGCGCACAGCAGACTCAAACTCGTCCCAAGCCAGCGGCAAGGTATCTGGCAGATCAAAGCGATTTTTCGCATCGTAGGCTGCTGTCCAGGTCGTATGGATAACTCGCGCCCCGGATGAGCGGCCCCGGGTCTTGCCGTTGCGCTCAAAGGTGACGACCTCATGACGCGCAAAGAGTACTGCATCGACCCACTCCCGCAGCACGTCGGAGGTTCTGTCGTGAAGCTTCATTCGATAGCGATCGAACGGCCCCGTTTGCGGATCATCGACGCGGCGTACGGCGCCATGGGCCACCAGAATCACGTTCATACGGCGGTTACGCACGAGTATGTCGAGGCGCCCCAAGAGCTGCCTCCAGTGCTCCACGGCAAGGACGTAGCCCTTGCCGTAGCCGAAATCTTCGATGCTCTCCTTGCCGTTCTGCTGACAGACATGGTGCCAGCACAGTGGTTCAAGCCAGTCGAGTGTATCAATGACGAGCGTCTTGTAGGGGTGCTCCTCGTGGGTTAGCACCCGAATCGCTTCAAGAACCTCGCTCCAGGTGTGGGGACTGGGAAAGCGGGCAACATCAAGCTGAGAGGTTCCATCTTCCGAGCAGAGGAAAATCGGGTTGGGTGCCTGGGAAGCGAAGGTGGATTTCCCTACCCCTTCCACTCCATACACGATCACTCGCAGTGGGCGTTCTTGCTTCCCCCGGGTGATGTTGGTGAGCGACATCCGACTAACTGATCCAGCAGGGGCTGTAGGATTTGTCTTCGTGGTCATCATGGCGGCGAACTCCTTGCTTGAAGGCTAGGTCGCCCAGCTCATCATGCCAGCCGGAGATAGGATATTTTTTGTCCTTATGTAGAGAGATCCTGAAAAATAAGGAGGAGGACCAGAGGAAATTTGGCCCACAAGGGTGGGGTGTGCTTCCACGCGGGTATGGGATTGCGAGGCGTGTGGTTGCTCGGCGCGGTGGTGCTGGGAGTAGGGTGCAGGTCCAAGGAGGGAGGAGCGGTGGTCCTGAGCAAGGAGGTGGTGCAGATCCCAGCACCTTCCCCTGGGGGACCGAGGCTGGGGGCGGTGGCGGCAGGGCTGCCGGTGTACAAGCATCCTGGGGCGGTGGAGCCGATCGGGCGGTTGAGGCTGGGGGGTACGGTGGCAAGGTCAGAGAAGGCACTGGGGAAGCAGGGATGTGAGGGAGGCTGGTACGCGGTGTACCCAAGAGGTGTGGTATGCGTGGATCAAGGAGCATCCCTGGATCTGAATCATCCAGCGCTCACAGCTCCTGGGCCGAACCTGGAAGCGCCGCTGCCTTTCGGGTACATGAGAACGCGGACGAGGGTGCCGGTACTGGAGCCAATGGCGGAGGGTACCACGAGGCAGGTAGGGGAGCTGATGCCAAGGACAGCGGTGGCGGTGCTGGGGGCGACGAGGGTGAAGGGGCCTGACGGCAAAGGGCTCTCCGCCTCGGTACTGACGGATGGGCGGGTGCTCCCGACCAGTGCGCTGGAGCCGGTACCAGAGGTGGATTTTCAGGGGGTGGAGCTAGAGGACGCGAAGAGCCTACCGCTAGGGTTCATCGTGAAGGATGGTGTAGCGCCCATCAGACTCGTGAATCGGAAGGTGGAGGTGCAGGGGACACTGGAGCGAGGGCGCGCCGATATAACAGGGAAGTTCCATACAAGGAACAACGAGCGGTATTGGGCGCTGAAGGACGGGAGCTATGTAAGGAACCGAGACATCACCATCATCCACCGTCGAGAAAAGTTTCCAGAGTTTGTCCGGGAGGATACCCGTTGGATCGACGTAAGCGTGACAGCATGTACGCTGGTGGTCTACGAGGGGAGAAAGCCTGTGTTCGCAACGCTGGTGAATCCGGGGATTGACCGGACGGGAGGAACCTATGCGACGCAGCAAGGTACGTTCACCCTGGACGCCAAGTACGTGCTCGCACCACCGGGGACAGGGCCCTTTGATCCGCAGGCGGAGATACGAGACGTGCCGTGGGCCATGCGGCTTTCCTCGGGGCAGTACCTGGCAGCAGGCTACTGGATCCCGCGGGTCGGCATCTTCCACGGCACAGGGAATCTCCTTCTGTCGCCCAAGGATGCCCGCTGGCTATGGAAGTGGGCTGGCGGTGAAGTGCCGGAAGGCTGGCAGGGGGCGG
>JANWXX010000579.1 GCA_025057345.1 Polyangiaceae bacterium
TGACCGGGGTGGCCCGGGGCTTCTGGATGTTCCAGGGGGCCGTTCTGTTCGCCTGGACTCACACCCTACTTCTCACCACCTATGCACGCCGCAACCAGAGCGCCAACTCTCTGGAGCGCTGGCTGGCTGAGCTAGAAGACCCCCGCTGGATCTTCTATACCGGGCTAGCAGGACACCTGGTGCTGTTCGCTATCTACAGTTCTGCGAGCGTGCCTCAGGTAGCGCAGGCCCTGGCGTATGGCGGTCCTGCAACCCTGGCAGGGATACTGGTTGTGATAGGTGGTTACGTTGGCTACCGCATCCCGTCGGGTACTGTAGGGCTCCGCCTCGCGGGTCTGCTGCACCCGGCAGCGGATGGACTGAAGTTTGCCTTTAAAGAGGATTTCATCCCTCCTGGCTCGGACAAGCTGCTCCACTCGCTAGCACCGATGATCTCCCTCTTCCCAGCGTTGGTGATCTTCGCGGTGATCCCCTTCGGCGACCGGCTTTGCTTCGAGAAGACAGCTGAGGGGTTGCTCGACATCACCAAAGGACCGGTGATGGAGATGGCGCGGGATGGCGTTTGTGCCGGTATCGAGGTTCCGCTGCAGGTAGCCGACGTAAACGTCGGTATCCTGTTCATGTTTGCCATTGCAGGAACAGGGATTGTGGGGGCAGCCATCGCTGGTTGGTCCAGCGACAATAAGTGGAGCCTTTTGGGTGGGCTCCGGGCAGCAAGCCAGATGGTTTCCTACGAGGTGGCCATAGGGCTAAGTCTGGCAGGCGCATTCATGATCTACGGGACACCACGCCTCAACGAAATGGTTCGCTGGCAGAGCGAGAACACGTGGGGCATCTTTGTGCAACCGCTGGCATTCTTCTTGTTCTTTGCTGCAGCCATCGCTGAGCAGAAGCGTGCACCCTTCGATGCTCCGGAGGGAGAGAGCGAGATCATTGCGGGGTACATGGTTGAATACTCGTCCTTCAAGTTCGCGATGTTCATGACCGGCGAGTACATCGAAGTGGCGGTGCATAGCGCGCTGCTTGTGACCATTTTTCTCGGCGGCTGGAGCCTCCCCTTCCTTCATCCGGACGGGATCACGATCACCTTTGGAGACACCGTCCTATACAAAAGCCCCATGACGCACCTTGGGGTAACCATCCTGCAAGTAGCCGCCTTCTACCTCAAGTCCATCGTGCTGATGTTGCTCCACATCGCCATCCGCTGGACACTACTCCGCTTCCGCTACGACCAGATCATGGCCTTCGGCTGGAAGTTCCTCCTGCCAGCCACTATCGGCAACTTGGTGATGACTGGGCTAGGGATCCTGGTGGTTGATCAGGCAGGGCCTACGGTGGCCTCAGCGCTCCGCATGGTTGCAGATGCCACCAACTTCCTCCTGCTGCTCACCGGAGTAGTGTTGGCAGTACGGTTCTTCCAGCTACTGCTCTCGCCGGTAGAGCGTAAGCGTTTCTTCCACTCTACAGCAGCCCTGCGTGCGGCCCGGTTCGGTGGAACCAAGCACGAAGCGATGCAAGCCTAACGAGGAGAGCCCCATGGGAAGTGGCATCGTCGGAAAACCTATCCCCCGTCCCCAACGCAACGCTACAGTGAACTCGTACCTCCCGGCCATCGTGTCAGGGCTTGGTGTGACACTCAAGCGCTTCTTCAAGAACACCAAGGAGATGGCCTTCGGTCAACGGAATGATCCGGTGCTGGAGGCCTTTGACGATGGCATTACCACCATCAGCTACCCAGAGCAGAAGCGCCCCTATCCAGAACGTTTCCGGGGGTTGCACCGGCTCACCCTTCGGGAGGATGGCTCTCCCCGATGTGTTGCCTGCCTCTGCTGCTCCACTGCATGTCCAGCACAGTGCATCTATATCGAGGCTGGAGAGTACCCAGAAGGTGACCCAAGGCGAGGCTACGAGCGTTATCCGGTCAAATTCGTTATTGATGAGCTGCGGTGCATTTTCTGTGGCTTCTGCGTGGAGGCCTGCCCCTGCGACGCAATCCGCATGGATACAGCACAGCATGCGGTCCCCTACGATTCTCGGGATCAATTCATCTACCACAAGGATACACTGATGAGCTTCTCCGACCCTAACGGGAAACAGCTCACCGAGAATCCCCGCCGCGAGCCCCCCGAGGGCTGGACACCTACCCGAGAGCTGATGCACCACTGAGCGGCGTTAAGGCAAGAACCAAAGGAGATGGCGGGGAGTGGACGCAGGAGCAGGAGGCTCGTTTGGAAAGCAGTTACCCAGAGACCCCCTCCACCTAAGGCTGAGCTTCACCAACCAGCCTGGTCACTCGATCTGGACCTTGCCGGCTGTGTAGCGCCCGTAGGCACTCGGAGATGGTGAATCCTTTCCCTCGATAGCAATGTTCATGGCCGGCTCACCATCGTCATCCACGATCGCCCACTGGAGGGTATAGATGCCAGGCTTGATATCTTTGGGAATGGCAAAGGAGGTAGGGGTTACGCACCCACCCAGGAATGTTGAGGAATATCGGGCTGTTACCCTCCGATGGCCACATCCAAGGACA
>JANWXX010000057.1 GCA_025057345.1 Polyangiaceae bacterium
TCTATCATACCGCTACCAAGCGCGACCTAGACGACCCCGCTAGCCTCGACGACCTCCTCACTGTCCTCCGAGGCCGAGAGAACCTGCGGGAACTTTACCTGCTCACCATCGCGGACATCTCTACCACTAGCCCCACCGCACTTACTGCTTGGAAGGCTAAGCTCCTAGAAGATCTCTACCACGCCGCTGATGCTCGACTCCTTGGACCAGATGGCCCGAACGGCGATGAACTCACCCTGCGCCACGCCCAACAGGCTGCCCTCTCCTTGGCTGAGCGCCCCGACTTTGCCCGCTCTTTTCTTGCCTCCATGCCCCCCCGCTATCTTCTAGGAACACCTCCAGAAGCGGTGGCCGCCCACATCCGCATCGCCGCCGAGGCTAGCGAAAGCGGCCTAGCCTTCGGCTTGAGAAACTCCTCGGTGGAGGGGCTCTCCGAGCTCTGTGTAGTGGCCTTTGATCGCCCCGGTTTGCTGGCGGCTATTGCTGCAGCCATCACTGCCTGCCGTCTGGAGATCCACGGCGCTCAGATCCTCTCCCACCCTCTCGACGACGGACGCGCACAGGCCGTCGATCTCTTTTGGGTCCGCTGTTCTTCACCGGAGCGTCTTCCTAAGCTACATTCCTTGCTCCTCTCCCAGCTCGACGCTTTCGTCCGCGGCCGTACCCCGCTGGAAGCTGCACTGGCGCAGCGAGGCCCTTCTCCTCGCTCGACGCGACACACCCCCGCCATCACCACCGAGGTATTCATCGATGATCGCTCCTCCTCGTCCGCCGCCATCGTCGAGGTGGTCACCCAGGATCGCCCCGGCGTCCTCTGTGCCCTTGCCCTTGCCTTCCACCGCCTCAACCTTTCTGTCTCTCTAGCCAGGATCAATACCGAAGGAACTCGTGTCGCGGACGTTTTCTACGTCACTGGCAACGATGGCTCAAAAATCGAGCTACTCCCGAGAAAGGACGAGATCAAAGCTAGGATCACCGATATTCTCTCCTCCCTCGCCACGCCATGAACCTCTCGCGCCTCCTGATCCTCGCCGTCTTCTCCTTCCCTCTCAGTTGCGCCTCCACCCCAGGGCCAGATCCTTCCCCCCCCCCTCCGACAGCCACTGTCTCGTCAACAGCCCCACCTCCCTCCGAGGAGCCCTCAACTGGCCTCGCGGATATCGAGGCCGCCATTAAGGCGAACGATGGCGAGCGCGCCAGGAAGCTTGCAGCCGAGGCAATCTCCCAAAGCCCCAAAAACCCGAAGACCCACTACTATGCCGGCGTCGGCGCCGAGCTCACCGGTGATAAGGATGCAGCCGAACAGCACTACCGAAAAGCTCTCTCTCTGGCCCCGAGCTTCAGCGATGCAGCCGTCAATCTGAGCGCCCTGCTCCTCGACAAAGGCAAGGCTACCGACGCAGTAGCCATCCTCAAGCCCTTGGCCACCAAGGCCCCCGACGATGCCTTGTTGCAGACCAACCTCGCCACCGCCTATGCCGCCGCTGGCGACCAGGCTGCCGCCGCCGAGGTCTACGCCGGCCTCATGAAGAAGGAACCCTCCCCGGAGACCCGCCTCGGTTACGCTCGCGCTCTCATCGCCCTCGGAAAGAAAGAAGAAGCTGCTGCCATCCTACGTGAAGGTGTCGCCAGAGCCGGCGACAACCGGGACCTCTACGCCGCCTTCGGTGCTGATCTCGCCAAGGCAGGTGCTTACGACGATGCCATCAAGGCGATGGATAGGGCCATCCAGATCAAGCCTGGCGCTGATCTTTACACCTATCGTGCTCTCTTCAAGCGCAGTCAAAAGAACAACGATGGTGCCCGCGTCGACTTGGAGGCAGCCCTCAAGGAGAACCCTAGGTTCGCCGCTGCCCACTTCTACCTGGGCGAGCTCTTCGAAGCCATGCAGAAACCTTCCGATGCCCGGAAAGCCTACGAGAAGGCCGCCGAGTTGGAACCGGAAAGCCCCCGTGGCAAGAAGGCCCGTGAGCGTGTTGAAGCCCTAAAAAAGAAGTGACCACCATGACCGAGCTCACCCCTCGTCCCCCTTCCCGCTCGGTCACCTCCATGACCGAATACGTGCTCCCCACCCACGCCAACGCCCTCGGCAACGTCTTCGGAGGGCAAATCCTCGCCTGGATGGACATCTGCGCTGCCATATGCGCTCAGCGACACTGTGGCACCATCTGCGTTACCGCTGGCATCGATGACCTCGCCTTCGACCAACCGGTCAAAATCGGCCAGGTAGTCCGCGTCACCGCATGCGTCACAGCGGCCTTCCGCAGCAGCATCGAGATCAAGGTCGACGTCCAAGGTGAGGATCCAGCCTCCGGACACACCTGGCCTTGCGTCTCTGCTTTCCTCACGTTCGTTTCCCTAGGCCCCAACGGGCGCCCCTGCGCCGTTCCCCCTCTCCAAGTCGAAACCGAGGCCGAGCGTACCCTCCAGGCAGAAGCTAGCGAGCGCCGCGCCCATCGCCTCGCCCGTAAACGACCCCACCAGGGTTGACTCGCATCTCTACCCTTGTCCTCACCCCTTCTCATGGGATTGTGATCGCGCTCGAAGAAGACTCACCCCGATGGGCAAGGGGCAGTTTGGTACGGCTCCCTTGCCACCTGCGATGGAGCCAAAGCCACTGGTCTGGGTGGGCGCGCACGAAGGCTTCCAAGGCTTCGATGAGCCGCCGAGTCGCCTCCTCTGCCCACAGCCTCCCGGCGCGCGGTGGGGGTTCGAGGAGCAAGGGTACATCGATCTCATGGGTTCCGTCAGGTAGGCGGCGGGAGAGAGCAAGCGCCAGAGGAACCCGCAATCGCGCCGCTAGCAGGGCAGGTGCCAGATCATGGAGTGCAGGGAGCCCCAGAAACGGTGCCGCTAGGACACCAGTCTTCCGCTCTGGCCGCTGATCGAGGAGCATCGCCACAAGCCCCCCCGAAGCTATTGCTCTCCGAGCAGAAACGATGGCACCCGAGGGCTCAACGATCCGCACACCCCGAGCAACCCGGAGTCGCTGCCACCCTTGATCGAGCCAGCGCACCCGGAGTCGCTTGCTCACCACCCAGAGGGGGGCACGGGCGGCGACAGCGCAGGCTGCCAGATCCCAGTTACCGGTGTGGGTGGCAGCCACAACGGCACCCCGCCCACGAACTACCTCAAGAGCTTGGGCAGCCCGGAGCGATAGAAGCACCTTACGATCGAGGGGGCGAGGACCAGGGGCAGCAGTCCAGAGCAGCTCATAAAGGGCTGCCCCCAGAGAAGTGTACATCTGAGTGGCGACAAGGGAGGGAGCGGCAATGCCGGCGCGAGCAAGGCGCTCCTCCACCTCGGCACGGCGAACCCGAAGGATCGACCCGGCGAACCAGCCGAGGAGACGGCCGGCAGGAGCAGCCAAACACCAGGGCCACCAGACGAGGAGTAGAGCTGAAGCCGTAACAACAAGGACGAAAGCCACCGGAAATCAAACGAAGCCAGCCTTACGCTTAGAAGCCTCCGCAGTACCCTCAACCACAGCAGCAAAGATATCATCCCAATAGAGGACGTAGGTCTCGCCGCGGGTAGTACGCGCATGGACTAGCTCAGGGTCGAAGCGAACAGCGTTGATCTTCGAAGCATTGAGACTAGCACCGTGGCGACTTGCGTACAGGGTGAGGGTCTTGCCTTCTGGAGCCTCAAACCATCCCTCGCGCTCGGTGGCCCGGACAATCTCAATGAGGATGTTCCTAAGATGTGCTCTCTCCATGGACTCAGACTGTGGACACGAACGCTGCTCTCGCGCAAGCCTGGAGGGCAGGGTACAAGGGGGACGTGACCGGCGATAAGCTCCAAGAGCACATCATCATCCGGGATCTTAAGAAGAGCTTCGGCCCTAACGAGGTGCTCAAAGGGATCTCGATGACCATCCACCGGGGTGAAACTGCTGTGATCATCGGTGGCTCAGGAGCAGGCAAGACCACACTTCTGAGAATTCTGATGGGACTGGAAAGACCCACCAGCGGCCAGATCCTCATTGAGGATACGGACATGGCAGCGCTCAACGACCGGCAGCTCAACACCTTCCGCCGCAAGCTGGGGATGGTGTTCCAGTACTCAGCACTTCTCGACTCGCTGACCATCTTCGATAACGTAGCCTTCCCACTGGTAGAGCACACCAAGCTGAGCAAAGCGCAAATCAAAGAGAAGGTCATAGGGATGCTCCAGACGCTGGGCCTGGTCAATAAGGAACATTTGTTCCCTTCCGAGCTGAGCGGGGGACAGCGCAAGCGAGTGAGTCTCGCGAGAGCTCTGATGCTGGAGCCCGAGATCTTGATCTACGATGAACCCACCTCAGGGCTGGATCCCCTCACGTCGCGGCTGGTGGATGACCTAATCGAGGAAACCCGTCAACGCTTCGGAACAACCAACCTGGTCATCAGCCATGACATGGCAAGCACCTTCCGCATCGCTCACCGTGCTTTCCTTCTGATTCAGGGGCGGGTAGTAGCCTCTGGGTCACCGGATGACCTGGTAACCGGACCTAGCGAAGAGGCCCGTGACTTCGTCTTGAAATCCGGCGTGGACGTTGCGCGACTCAATCGGGTTCCCCCAGCTAGTCTAGCAGGTAGCCGCAAAGGTGAGGTCACCTCAAGATAACTTGGACCCAGGCTTGCGCGCTTTGCGCTGCAGCATCTGTCGGGCCAGCGTGCGGATCGGAGCACTCACATCCCGGCTCTTCTCCAGACGCTTCAGCTCATCATCGCGAAGGTGAGTCACGAAGCGGGTGGCCTGGGCCAGCGGAGTCCTTGGGTTAGCCACCAAGTTGTACTTGATAGCGTGGTTCTCCACCCACTCCCCCTTGCTTGCAATGATCCGCAGCACTTCCTCATGAACAGTGCGCATGCGGCTAATTCGCTCCACATCTTGCTCCTGGATCATGGGGCTGCGGATGGCAGCCGCTGCCACCAGCTTGTTGGTATCCCGAAGCAAGAGCGCTCGTGCGGCCCCCGGACCAATGGTAGCCATGCGGATCTTCTCGCTGATGGTCATCTCGGCGATACGCGAGTGTAGGGGCTTCGTTTCGTCCTTCTTCTTCTTCTTCCTTGCAGCCTCCTCCAGAGAGATCCTCGGCGGAGACACGCCAGAATTTTCCCCCTCCTCGCTGAAGTCTTCCAGATCCTCCAGCAGTCCTCCGTCCCGAGCAGTAGCCTCATCGACTTCCTGAGCAACCTTCCCCACCTCCTGAAAGAGCAGGTCACCCGGGTCCGGTCCTCCGCCGAGTTCGGGTTCTGGGATCAGTTCCTCCTGGAGCGCCTCCACTACCTCCTTGGTCGGAATGCCCTTCAGCTCTATCTTGTTTCGAATGGCTAGCTCCACCAACCGGTTGATGGTGGAAGTGCGAGCATTCATGTTGAAGTAAAGCTTCTCAATGATCACTGGTTCCTTCAGGGCGCGGGCCTCGTTGGTGGCGATGACCTCGGTAAGCCTCTCGGAACCCGTGAGCGCCAGATGACACAAGGTTTCCGTGGTGACCCGGGGCATGGCCACTAGCCTCTCCAGGATGTCGTCCTTGCCTGCGTTGACGCGAGCAAAGAGGTCAATAACCCCCGGCTCTAGGTCCGAGGCCAGGGCTCCTTCCAACACCTTGGCAGGGAAATTCGCCAAAGTCGCTTGTGCTTGGGCAGCGATCTCCTGGGAAGCATGCTCGCTCAGGGCCGCAACCACTGCGAGGATCTCCCCGGGTTTGGCCCCAAGGATAGTCCCTCTGGCAGCGGCTAGGAGGACCTTATCCGGTGTCCCCGGGGAGAAGATTCTCTGGGCAGGGGGAGAAAGAAGGGTCACATCAAGGGCCGGGTTCATGGCCCCTCATCTTCTCGCCAATCACCGGTGGATCGTTAGAAATTTGGAAGAAAGAACGACCAACCATGGTTGCTGGCGACGGAAACCGCGGCTAACCTCCCCTGAGCCACATCTTATTGAGCCTGCACCGACTCTTCCCAGGAGCACACGCACATGTCCATCATGGATTTCGTGAAATCCGGCGTTCGTCAGATGATGCTCGCCCGTCCAGATGACAAGAAGCACCTCATCGTCTGGAAGTGGCCCGACCAGAACATCCCCCTGATGTCCCAGCTCACCGTCGACTCAGACGAGTGCGCAGTCTTCTTCAAGAACGGCCAATGCTACGGGGTGCTCCAGGGGGGGCAGCGCCACACCCTTACAACCCAGAACATCCCCTTCCTCGGGAACCTGGTCAATGAATTCACGGGCGGCAACCTCTTCATCGCCGAGATCTACTTCGTCAAGACCCAGCCGGTCCGCGGTATCCCCGTCGGCGGCCCCATCGGAGACATGATCGACCCCCTCACCCAGGAGATGGTCTGCCCTCGTATCTTCGGTGAATTCTCCGTCCAAGTGGTCGATCCTGCCCGCTTCATCATCGGCTACGTTGGCCAAGCTGCCGCCCCCCAGGACAACGACGCCATCCTCGACTGGGTCAAGGGCCTCTTCATGCTCGGCATCAAGACCACCCTTGGCGAGGTTTGCGAAATCGAGAACAAGAGCTTGCTCCAGGTCGTCTCCCTCACCAGTGCTTTGGCTCAGCGCTTCGTCCAGCGGTGTGCCCCTCTCGACGACATCGGGATGCGTGTCCACCAAATGGGCAACTTCAACATCAACTTCAACGCTGATGACAAAAAGCGGCTCCAGGAAGCTCAAGCCGAGGTCGCTAAGGCTCGCCGGGGTGTTGCCGTCGCCCAAGCCCAGGCCCAGGCCAACCAGTTCAGCCTCGACCAAAAGTTCAACCAAGATGCCCGCTACGTCCAGCAGCTTGCAGGCAACTATGGCAACTACATGCAGGGCCAGGCCGCCCTTGCCGCTGCCCAAAATACTTCGGGGGGAGGGGTGGCCCCCGCCGCCGCTCAGATGGCCATGGGGATTGGGATGGCCAATTGGGCTGCCCAAAACATGATGCAACCCCAAGGCCCCCAGTTCCCTGCCCCCGGCATGGTCGGCCCCATCGGCCAGCAGCCTATGGCCCCTGCTCCTCCTCAGGCCATGGCTCCCGGTGCTTCCACTGCTGCCGGCCAGGTTCCTTGCCGCAAGTGCAATGCGATGAACGCCGCTTCCGCCAAGTTCTGCGCCGAGGGTGGCGCCCCCATGGCCCCCCCGGCCCCCGCCTACAAGTTCTGCACCAACTGCGGTGCTCAAAACGTAGGCACCGCCAAATTCTGTGCGAACTGCGGCACTCCACTCGGCTGACCACCGTCGCCTTCCTCACCACTTCTTACCCCTCTTCCCCCGAGGATCCAAGCGGCCACTTCGTCCGCGCCGAAGCCCTAGCCCTTACCCGCCGAGGCTTCCGCGTCCATGTCTTTGCCCCGGCCCCCTTCTCTCTCGACCCTGGTATCTTTGCTCATCCCTGCGGCGGCACCGCCCTCCTCTCCTGGCCGGGCGTGGTGACTCGCCTTCGCCAGCACCCCGCCCGTGCCTTCGCGCTGCCGCCCTTCGCCCTACGAGCCCTGGCCGGGCTCCGCCGTCTATGCCCTGACGTGTTGCACGCTCACTGGGCTTTGCCTTGCGCCTGGCCTCTCGGGTTCCTAGCCTCTCCCCCTACCCTCCATATCACCTTCCACGGCGCCGACGTGCGGCTGCTTCTCAGCCTCCCTGCTCCAGTCCGCGTTGCTCTCATGGCGCAGCTCCTCCGAGCGCAGCTCCTCCGCTTTGTCGCTTCCTCTCTCTTGGACACCCTTGCCTCGGCGCTTCCGCCCAGGATGGCCCTAGCACTGCAAGAGCGTGCTTGCATCGAACCGCCTCAGGTGATCGTAGAGCCACGTATCCCTCCTCTACCCCTCCCCTGGGAACACTACGCGGTGACCCTGGGCAGGCTGATCTCCAGCAAACGTACCGAGTTGGCAATACAAGCTGTGGCGCAGGTGCCTGGCTGGGGGTTGGTGATGGTAGGAGACGGCCCCGAGCAAGGAACCCTGGAGCGACTAGCCCAGGTCCTACTCCCCGGGAGGCACCGATTCACCGGCCGGTTGGGCCGTCCCGAGGCCCTTGGATATCTCGCAGGAGCCTCCGTCCTGCTCCATCCCTCCGCCGAGGAGGCAGCACCGACCGTCGTACTGGAAGCAATTGCCCTAGGAATCCCGGTGGTAACCTGCGGGGCTGGGGACACTGCTCGGTGGGCCGAGACGCAGGAGGGGCTGGAGATCGTGGAACCTACAGCAACAGCGCTAGCCCAAGCCAAAATTTTTCGGAAGGAGAACTCACCTGCTCACCAATAAGAGGCTTGCTAACTGGCGAAGACGCGCCGGCTCCCCGAAAAGTCGACGAAGCCCCCGGCGGGTCATGGCGATCTCCACCCCCCCAACGATTCCTTTGTGGGATCGTACCCCTTGATTGCCTCGACCACATCTCCCATCCGAACATCCTCTCCACCGGCCACCACAATGGTATCGGGAGAAATCTCTTTGGGGCCTCTTCGCGTACCCGCTCTTCGTACTTGATTCCGAGCTGTTCGCAAACCTTCTTCATCGCTTCGCAGGAGTATTTGCTGTCTCCGGTGACCAACTAGATCGTCGGATAGTAGAGGAAGATCCTTGCGAGCAGAATGGCTCCAGCGACCCCATCGTGCATCGAAGCAGGAGTGATCAACCCCTGCTAATCATCCCCATGTTATCCGTCGTGATATGCCTTTTGTGGCCCTTCACTTTCTTCCTATCGACGCCCGTCGGTCCTTGGGACGAACCTTTCGGAACGGACTTGCTATCGAAGATACGGCGGTTGGCGCGGGAGTTTCCCCTGCCTTCTCTCGAACTTCCGCCACCGTGCTCCGTCGAATCTGCTCGAACAGACCAGCGTTTCTTTCGACTCGCCCACGGGGGTACCTTAGCCAAGGTTGACAGTTAGAAACCCTCTTATGCTTTGCGGCGTCCCAGCAACTTGGCCATAAAGGTGTTGACAAGCTCTTCAGCCAGCTCCTCCTCCGAAGCACTCAGCTTCAGCTCGGTTGGCTTGGGTTGGTGGAGCGGAAAACTGTCATTGGCAGGGCTACCGGGGGGGGGGGGGCCAGGGGTTGGCGGGGCATGGGGTTTCGGGGGGCAACGAGGGGGCGTCATGAGATCATCCAGGGAAGGAAGTTGGCTTGTGGACATACCCCGTGAAGGAGAAGCTTCTTCCCTATGACACGAAAGTCAGTAGTCCAGGTGAGCCCCAAGCTCAAGGAGGTGCTGGATCAGGTGGTAGCAGGGGGGGACCAGGCAGCCCGGGTCACTGCAGATCCAGTATCGGTGGTACGGGAGCAGAGGAGCGCCGAGGACGCCGAGCTGGCCGGGTTGCTAGCCTCCTGCCTGGCGCTGGGCAATGCAGGAGTAGCCCGGGACCGGTGCCGGGCGGCCCTGAGCCGAGTAGGCTCGCCCTTGACCCTCCACTTGGAGGCCCCCTGGGACGAGGTAGCTACGCGGCTGGGGAATTGGAAGCACCGCTTCTATACCGGTGAGGACGTGGCGAAGCTGCTAGTAGGAGCGAGGAGAGTGCAGCGACGGTGGGGAGGGCTAGGGAAGCGCTTCGGAGCGTTGCTCGACGAGGTAGGGACACTGCAGGGTGCGGCAGCACGGTGGGTTGAGGAGATCCAGAAGGAGGGTTGGGGCAAGGGGGGGCCTGGGAGGATGGCGAGGCACCTACTCCCGATACCGGGAGAAGGAGGGAGCGCGAGCAAGCGGTTGATGCTGTACCTGCGGTGGATGGTGAGGCCCGACGACGGGGTGGACCTGGGGCTGTGGACCCGATGGATGAGCCCAGCGATGCTGGTAATCCCGGTGGACGTACACATCGCTCGGTTGGCGAGAAACATGGGACTGACGAAACGCGCCACAGTGGATTGGAAGACCGCTCAGGAGATCACGGGGAGGCTAGCCGAATTCCGCCCCGGAGACCCAGTGGCCTATGACTTCGCGCTCTGTCACCTAGGGATGGTGCAGGGGTGCCCTTCCCGGCGAGATGAGGCAAGGTGCAAAGGATGTGGGGTACAACCCGTGTGCCTTCACTGGACCGCGACTTCCAGCCAGGTCCCAAAGAGGCTAAAGGAAAGGTGAGCATGGCCTTCTGGAACCGCGCCACCAAAGCGCAAACCTTCTCCCTGGATGCTGTCAGGACTGATGGCTGGTTTGAGCGAATTGGTGAGGGAATCGCCAGCTTCCAGGCGCTCTGCGAGATCGTGGGAGAAAGGTTCGTAGCATTCTCGCTGATCACTGGGGCAAAGATCACCGCACTGTCGGTGGATCGACGGATGCTGGACAACTCCCTGGTAGATTTCGTCGTGGGGGGCGAGGGTGAGGGAACCACCGAGGAGGAGGTACAGCGGTTGACCCTGGGAGAGTTCCGCCGGAGGCTCGTAGCGGCACTGCTGGCGGACGAACCCCACGGACCACTGCCTCAGCGAGAGACTGACATCGAAGCGCTCCAGCTCCACATTGGGGTAAGGTACCTACTGCTGGCGCCGCTTTATGGCTACAGTTTGCGGACACTGAAAGTAGAGGGGGGCAAGTCCGTGGTGCATCTGCTCCACGACGGGGTGGAGCTCTCCCTGGACTTGGAGACACTCCGGTTGCGACTACGAGCCCATATCCGAGAGGAGCTGGACCGAGTCTCCAGCGGCAACCGAGGGGTGATCGACCTGTCACGAGTAGCAGAAGCCGAAGCAGCGACGGAGCGGAAGGATTACGCGAGAGTGAAACAATTGCTGGGGGCATGGCCTGCGCCCCTGGCGATTTTCCTAAGAACCCCTGATGGACAGATGCTGGCACTGGAGGCTCGGTCGTCTATTGCCCGGGGACTGGCCTTGCTGGGGAGCGCCTACTCCCAGCTGGGCGAAGTGGACATGGCAGAGGAGGTCTTCCGGCTAGCGGTGCAATACGCCCAGGATGGCGGCATGGCAGGGGAGGTGTTCCGACGGATGGGAGAAGCACTCCTGAACCAGGGGAGGCCTGGAGAGTCCATCGCTGCGTTGAGGCGTGCTATCAACCTCGGGGCATCGGGGGGAACAACCTGGCCCCTGCTGGCGCGGGCGTTCCTAGCACGGAGGCGGTATGTAGCTGCGCTAATTTGCGTGCGAGAAGCGCTCAACCATGGGGTGACAGAGGCAAGCTTGCAGGAGGAGCAGCGAGCATTGGAAGCAGCCTTGGGGCCCGCACTGGAAGCGTTCCGGGCTCGGGTTGGGGCCAAGTTAGCCCCCCTGTGGGGCGGGTTCGCCGCGTTGACGCGGACCGAAGCCGAGACTAGGGGCGGTAGGAGGAAGGCGCAGCGAGCATCCAAAATCGCTGCACATACCCCATGGTCGTCACCTACGCACCCATCGTACTGCTGTTCCTCCTGGCCGGGGTTGTCACGCTGGTGATGTTCTCGGCCGGTCATTTCCTCGGGACGAAGAACCCAACTGTTGAGAAGATGATGCCCTTCGAGTGCGGCGCCGACAGCGAAGGTGCCAAGCATACGAAGCTCAGCGTGAAGTTCTACCTCACGGCCATCCTGTTCGTGGTCTTCGACATCGAGGCGATCTTTGTCTACCCATGGGCGGTGACCTTCCGTGAGCTTGGCTGGGTCGGGTTCCTGACGATGCTAAGCTTCCTGGCGGTGCTGGTAGTTGGCCTGATTTACTGCTGGAAGAAAGGAGCTCTCGAATGGGAGCGGTGACAACAACCAAGGTGCTGGATGGGTCCGAACAGGGCTTCGCCACAACGAAGTTCAATGAACTACTCCGATGGGCGCGGAAGTATTCTTTGTTCCAGTACCCCTTCGTGACCGCCTGTTGCGGGATGGAGTTCATGTCTTTCGCAGGGCCACGTTTCGACATGGCACGCTTCGGCGCGGAGGCACCCAGGTTCTCCCCACGACAGGCGGATCTCCTCTGGGTGGTGGGTACCATCAGCCAGCGGCAAGCACCGGTGCTTCGGCGCGTCTACGAGCAGATGTGCGAACCCAAGTGGGTGCTCGCCTTTGGCACGTGCGCAAGCTGCGGCGGTTTTTACGACAACTACGCTACGGTTCCGGGCATCGATAAGATCATCCCGGTAGATGTATACGTTCCAGGCTGTCCTCCCCGGCCTGAAGCCGTGATCGATGGGTTGCTCTTGCTCCAAGACAAGATCGCGAGCGGTAGCCGCGAGCCTGCCGTGGTCAAGCCTCGGGTCGACCCGCATCAAGGGCAGCTCCTCACCCTCACAGGCCGCCGTCCTGCCCACCCGGAGGAGCCGTGAGCAAGGCTCTCATCGAACTTGTCAAGAAGCAGTTTGGCTCCTCCGTCCTGGGCTCCCACAGCCAGTTCGGAGACGACACAGTCGTGATCGAAGCCAAACGTTGGGTCGAAGTGCATCGCTTTCTGCGGGATAACCCTGCAGCGCAGATGACCATGTTGGTGGATCTGTGCGCCGTTGACTACCCTGATCGAGAGCCGCGCTTCGAACTAGTCACCCATCTGATGTCGATCCCCAAGAAGCATCGGCTCCGGGTGAAGACCCTCGTGGGGGACCATGCGGGGGAAGGGGCCGAAGTTGGGACGCTCGTGGAGCTCTGGGGGGCGGCCAACTGGTTTGAGCGAGAAACTTGGGACATGATGGGGATCACTTTCTTGGGGCATCCCGATCTACGCCGCATCCTCACTTATCCCGAATTCGAGGGGCACCCACTCCGCAAAGATTACCCGGCCAACCGCACGCAACCCCTTGTTCCCTACCGGGAAGGCCCAGACGTCCTCGACAAGCTGGCTCCTTTCGGCTTCGACGAGGGGATGCCCTTCGGTCGACAGACCCACCTCACCCAACGTCCCTCGTTAGCCGAAGACCCCTATGGAACCTATCGACCAAGACCTGGAAGAGTCCGAGCTTGAGCTCCCCTCCGAGCCCATGAAACTCAACATGGGCCCGGCACACCCTGCCATGCACGGCACCGTGCGGATTGTCCTTGAGCTCTCCGGCGAGACAGTGAACAAGGCAGACGTACAAATCGGTTACCTGCACCGCGGCTTCGAGAAGATGTGCGAGCGGGGCACTTGGACGCAATGTTTCCCCTACATCGACCGGCTTAACTATGTCTCGCCAATGCTCAACAACAACGGCTTCGCCATGGCAGTGGAGAAGTTGTTGGGCATCAAGGTGCCCGAGCGCTGCGAGTACTACCGAGTCATCCTAGGAGAGCTGGCCCGTATCTGCGACCACCTCACTTGCAACGGAGCGTCGGCCATGGAGCTAGGCGCTTTTACTCCCTTCCTGTGGTTCATCAAAGGCCGTGATCTACTCTGGGATATCTTCGAGGAGGAAACCGGAGCACGACTCACTCACTCCTTCGGTCGCGTGGGCGGTATGGCCAAACCGCCTACAATCCACTTCAAAGACCACGTACGGACGGCTCTCAAGACCGTACTGAAGCTGGTAGGAGAGGGAGAATCGTTGATCCTCAAAAACCGGATCTTCCTTGACCGGCTGGAGGGGGTAGGCCGGATCACACCGGAGCTAGCCCTCTCTTACGCCTGGACAGGCCCATGCCTTCGGTCGACCGGGGTAGCTTACGACGTCCGCAAAGCGTACCCCTACAGCGTCTACGACCGGTTCGATTTCGACGTGCCGGTGGGCACCACAGGCGATAATTACGATCGGTTCATGGTCCGCTTGGAGGAGATCCGCCAGTCGGCAAGGATTGTCGAGCAGGCGCTGGAGCAAATGCCAGACGATGGGCCCATCAATGTGGACGACCCCCGGATAGTCTTGCCACCTAAGGAAGAGGTCTACACGACCATCGAGGCCACCATCCAGCACTTCAAGATCGTGATGGAGGGCATCAAAGTGCCAGCAGGGGAGTGCTACAGCTACTCGGAAGGGGGCAACGGTGAGCTGGGATTCTACCTAGTGAGTGATGGTTCAGGAACACCTTACCGGGTGAGGATCCGCCCGCCCTCGTTCATCATCACCAGTGCCTTGCACCACATGATTGAGGGAGGGATGATTGCTGATATCATCCCTACCTTCGGCTCCATCAACATGATTGGGGGGGAGTGCGATCACTGAACCCTGGGAGCGCTCTTTAGCACTCCCTCCCCCAGTTTCCTCGGGGCCTGCCCCGCCGGTGCTTGCAGCGGGTCGGGTTCCGTGGTCTCTGACCCGGCAGTGGTACAAGCCGCAGGGCAACCCAAGCGAGAGACAAGCGATGCCGAGCATCAAAATTGACGGCCGAGAAGTACCTTTCGAGCCCGGTGACACGATCATCAAGGCCGCGCACCGCGTCGGCATTGATATCCCCCATTATTGCTGGCACCCGGGGCTCTCCGTGGCTGCCAACTGCCGCATGTGCTTGGTCGAGGTAGTCCCTCCCCCTGGCAAGGGCAACGTGATGCGCCTTGATGTGCTCCAGTGGGATGCAGCTACGGGCAAGTACATCCCGACCAAGAAACCCAAGCTCCAGCCAGCCTGCCAGTGGAGCTGCGACGATGGGATGCAAGTGTTCAGCGAGAGCTCACCTCATGTGAGCGAGGCCCGCAAGGCCGTGCAAGAACTTCTCCTGCTCAACCACCCGGTTGACTGCCCCATCTGCGACCAGGCCGGCGAGTGTCGGCTACAAGATTATTGGCTCCAGCACGGGCGGTACCGGAAGCGGATGACCGACGAGATCATCCACAAACCGAAGGCGGTGAGCTTCGGTCCCACCATCGTTTACGATGCAGAGCGTTGCATCGTATGCACACGCTGCGTGCGCTTCGTGGAGGAGGTGGCGAAGGATCCTGTCTTGGAAAAGCGGGAGCGAGGCAACCTGGGGGAGATCTTTGTGGCCCCGGGTCGAACGCTCGACAACAACTACACCCTCATGACTGAGCATGTGTGTCCGGTCGGTGCTTTGACGGCCAAAGATTTTCGCTTCAAAGCTCGTGTATGGTTTCTCCGGACCGCGAGGACGATTTGCCAGGGTTGCGCCACCGGCTGCAACGCCTACTTGGACTACGATCCTCGGACGATGAAGGTGTATCGGCATCGTCCCCGGGAAAATGCCCAGGTCAACCAGTACTGGATGTGCGACAAGGGGATGCTCTCCTACCGGGAAGCCCACGAGGGTCGGATTCTCCAGGCACAGGTGGGTGGTACCCCAGCAAGCCGCAAAGAAGCGCTCGACGAGGTCAAAGCAATTCTTTCCGGGGTGAAGGGGGATCGGATTGCCTTCGTACTGTCGGCGCGCCACAGCAACGAAGACAACTTTGCCCTCGTATCGCTCGCCAAGGAAGCTCTAGGCAGCGGGAACCTCTATCTCAGCGGTCGGGCTGCTGGAGAGGCCGACGGGGTGCTGATGGTAGAGGACCGGAACTCCAACACAGCCGGAGCAATTCAGGTAGCCTCCACTACGCCTCCTCGTCCCTTCCCCGAGCTGTTGGAGGCCGTAACGAAGGGGCATTACTCCCATGTTATCGCCCTTGGAGCCGATGCTCCAGGAGACGGGAAGGTTCTGTCCGAGCTGGAGCCGCTCAAAACGGTGGTAATCGCAGCCCACGAGGGGCCCCTAGTGAAGGTGGCGAAGGTGGTGCTTCCAGCTTGCTCTTGGGCGGAAGCGGAAGGTACATACGTCAACATCAAGGGACTAGCTCAGCGGAGTGAGCAGGCTATTCCGCCGCAGGGAGAGAGCCAGCCTGGCTGGCAATGGGTGGTGGAGATCGCCCAAGCATTGGGGCATAAGATCGGGTTTGGCAAGCTGAGCGAGCTACGCAAGAGCCTCTCCGGTGCGCCCGCAGCGGCCACCAGCGCGAGCCTCTGAGGGAATCGATGGCCAAGATCATCGGCGAGTATCACTGGTTGTTCTTCGGGCTGATCAAGTGCGCAATCATGCTCGGCTTCTTCATCAACGCTGGCGGATTGCTCACCATTGTCGAGCGACGTCAGGCCGCGATCCTCCAGGATCGTATTGGCCCTAACCGCGCTGTCGTGAACGTTCCTGGTGTGGTCCTCAAGGGGCTCTTGGCGACTCCACCGTTGCTTGCAGCAGGGTTGATCTCAGCGATTTCCTATGCACTCTGGCCTCCGGCATTGGTGTAAGTAGAGGGAA
>JANWXX010000580.1 GCA_025057345.1 Polyangiaceae bacterium
GGGAGACACTGGCTGAAGCGAGGCTCGTAGTCTGGCGGGAGACATCCGAGGAGGGCAACATCTCTCTGGTAGAGGGAGGCATATCGGTTGGAGAGGGAGAGGGGATCCTCGCTACGCTCCCGGGCGCGCTGAAGGATCTTATCGTCGACATCGGTGATGTTCCGCGCGTAGGTGACCCGGAGGCCACTGGCTCGGAGGTGGCGTACGAGCAGGTCGGGGAGGACCGCGCTGCGTCCATGGCCTACATGACTGACATCGTAGGTGGTGGGCCCGCAACAATACACTCGCAGGTGACCTTCCTGGGTCGGTGTGACCGGTTCGACGCGGCGGGAGAGCGAGTTGTAGAGCTTGAGCGAGAGCGGGCGTGTCATGTTTCCCGGACCGTACCACGAACCCGGAGCTCCCTCGGCGATGACCTGACGACTGGGGCGGAAGGTTCTCATTGCATGAAGGGGCCTGCTACGGCCACAGTGCTTCCCGCGAGTTGGCTTGGCATGAATCCTTGTCCTCCTCTTTCGTTCTGGCTCCGGTGGCTGTTGACCCTCGGCCTAGCTGTGTCTTGCACGTCAGGGCCACACTATGACGGCCAAGTGTACCGGGGCCATGGGCTGGTGTTCCGTACTGGTCCGGTGGGGGATGGATGGGTACGTCTTGAGGCTAGCCATGGGCTGCTGGCCTTCCGGGATGAGGGAGCACGGTCCACGATATTGGTCAACGGTCGCTGCGGTCAGGATGGGGACGATGTACCTCTGACGGCCTTGACAGCGCATCTGTTTCTCCGATTTACCGAGCGAAAGGTCGACGAGGAGAAGTTGGTCCCCTTCGACGGTCGAGAAGCGCTCCATACGGTTATGACAGCGAAGCTGGATGGCGTACCCATGCGTTTTGAAGTGGTGGTGACCAAGAAGGACGGTTGCGTCTACGACTTCGTCCTGATCGCCTCCCCCGAAACCTTCGATAGCGCTCGTCCTAAGTTCCAGCGCTTTGTTGACGGATTCCACGCGGAGCCCCGCCCGTGAGCGCCGAAACCCCAGAGGAACCCTCCAGCCGCGAGCCGTACAGCCGCCGTGGCTCCCGGCTTCCCTCGGAGCCCGTCTCCTCTCCGCCGAACGCCATTGGCCTACTGGGGAGGGCCCTTGCCGGGGTTGTTGAGCGTATCGGGGATGTGAGCTGGCTCTTCCTTGGTTCGCTCCGCGTACTGGTCAAGCGACCTCTGGAGGTGCGTCAGATTCTGGCTCAGCTTGATGCCATTGGTGTCCAAAGCACAGGTCTGGTCATGATTACCGGCACCTTTGTCGGTATGGTCATGGCGCTCCAATTTGTCCTTGGGCTCCAGAAATTCGGTGGCATGGAGTACACCGGCCGCGTTATCTCCCTCTCCTTCTCCCGGGAGCTAGCCCCCAGTTTGACTGCGGTCATTGTCGGAGGCCGCATTGCCTCTGGCATCGCCGCTGAGATTGGTAGCATGGTGGTCACCGAACAGGTCGATGCCATCCGGGCCCTAGGTGCCGACCCTATCAAGAAACTGGTGATGCCCCGCCTCGTTGCTGCGGTCATTGGTATGCCTATTATGTCGGTTATCGCCTTTCTCCTCGGCATGATAGGGGCCCTGGCGGTGTGCTCCCTTCAGTTTGGTCTTCCAGCTGGATTTTTTATCTCCACCGCCCTTGACTCGCTCTACCTAGCCGATTTCTGGAGTGGATACCTGAAGACTCCCTTCTTTGGCGCTATCATCGCCCTGGTTGGCTGTCACTGTGGGTTGCGTACCCAGGGAGGTACCCAGGGAGTCGGCAATGCTACCACGGAGGCGGTGGTCATCACCTCGGTGGCCATTCTGGTGGCGGATCTGCTTCTCACAAACCTCTTTGCTATCCTTTTTCAGAGGCCCCCGTGAGCCGCCCCTCGCTTCCATCCCTTGCACCTGCTCTTGCTCTGCTCCTCGCTTCCCTTGTGGCCGCTCCGTTCCTTGCCGTGTTGGCTACCTGGCAGCGCACCACCCTGGAAGCGCGCCGCGGGCCACTGGGTTCCGTGGGTGCCCTGCTCCCCTGGCCGGATTTGGCTGTGGCCAGTGGTGCCCGTCATCTGCGCTTTCTGTCCCTGGAGGAGCCTGCAGCAGCCTTCTCGGAGGGGCCGGCTTCCCTCGACATGGATCCGGCGGGAGGCTGCATGGCTCCACCCTATGCCGTTTGGTAACACATCGCTGCTCGTATCGAGGTCTTTGCCAGGGGTTGTGGGATCCATGAAGGTGGAAAGCATCTTTGCTGAGCTAGTTGTCGCCTTGAGTGGCCTGGCTCCCTCAGTAGGGTAACGGTATCCTGGCCTGGACGACTGGCCTGGATGACAGGACGAGAAAAGGTTCCTTAACCGTGAGAGCAGGTTCGCCTCTGGAACGGAAGGCCCCTTCAGTGGATGGGAGGGAAGGGCCCTCCGCTAGCGGAGAGGGCAGGAGTGGGGGTCTGGTAAGTGATCTCGAAGGTGACCTCGGTAGCCTTGCCCTCCTCGACCTTGACGGTTTTC
>JANWXX010000581.1 GCA_025057345.1 Polyangiaceae bacterium
GATCGACGGCGTCGTATTCAAGGTCGACCGCGTAGCGGAGCAGGAGCGCCTTGGCCTCACTGCCCATCATCCTCGCTATGCCATCGCCTACAAATTTCAGGGTGATAGTGGTACCACCAAAATCCGCGCTATCGAGTGGAGCGTTGCACGTACCGGCGCCATTACCCCCATTGCCATCATCGATCCAGTGGTTCTCTCCGGTGCCCTGGTGAGTCGTGCTTCTCTACACAACCCAGGCTACATCACTAAACTCGGCCTCTCCCGGGATGCCGAGGTGCTCGTCACCCGCCGCGGTGGCGTCATCCCCCATGTCGAGTACGTTATCAAGCCGGGCTGCGAGCCCTTCCCCCTGCCCACTACCTGTCCTTCCTGCGGAGGAGAAGTCCAACCCAAGGATGACTTTCTCTTCTGTGCTGCCCCTCTCCAGTGCCGCTCTGCCCGTATGGGCCAGCTTGCACACTTTGTCTCCGTCACCGATATCCAGGGATTCGGGGAACGCATGCTGGGTGAACTCTACGACCGGGGGCTCGTCCAGAGCCCTGCGGATCTCTTCAAACTTCAGGTCAGCGACCTCCTACCCATTGAGCGCGTTGGAGAAAAGCTCGCCACCAAGCTGATCAACGAGGTTGCTGCCCGCCGTACTCTCCCCCTGGACGTGTTCCTGCGGTCCCTGGGTGTAGACGAGCTAGGCAAGCATGTCTCGAAAATTCTGGCTACCGAATACCGCACCCTCGATGCAGTGCTCGCTGTCTCCGCAGAAGAACTAGCTACCATCCATACCATCGGCGACGTCATCGCCCGCTCCATCACCGAGGGACTGAAAGCGGTCCGTCCCATCATTGACGAGCTCCTGCGCTACGTCACCATCATGCACCCCGACGAACATCGGGATGCTGACCAGGTTCGGGCGACTGGACCACTAGCCGGCGAGTCCTTCGTTTTCACCGGAAAGATGGCCAGGCTGGAGCGCAAGGCGGCCCAGCAAAAGGTTCTTGCGCTCGGCGGCTCCACCCCCGACACGGTAGCCAGAACAACCACCTACCTCGTAGTCGGTGACGACAAGTCCGATGGAAAGAAGAGCACCAAGGAGAAGACTGCTGAAAAGTTCGTCGCCGCTGGTGCCCCCCTGAAGATCATCTCCGAGGAGGAATTCCTCGCCCGCATCGAGGCATTGGAGCATCCACCAACCGGAGGCTGAGCGCCGCCCTTACAGGCAAACGAGGCCGCCAAAGTTCTGACCACACTGGGCAGGGAAACCAGGGTTAAGGCAGCATTGTCTAGCCGCCGAGCAGCTCCCATCCGGGCAGGGTCCGGGGACACTTTCGCTACCGCCAGTGCCAGCTCCTCCAAGAACCCCTCCTCCAGAGCCGCTCGCACCCCCTGCGTCTCTCTCTCCCGAAGGACAGCCCTGGCAGGGGCCAAAAGAGCTGTTGGGCTGGCAGGTCTGTGCCCCCTGGATCCACTCCCCGGACAGGCGCAGGGCTCCACCTTGCCAGCAACACAAGCTGGAGCAGGACTACCCAGCCTACTGTCTGAATCCCCTCCACAAGCAACCCCAAGCACCGTGACCAATCCGAGCAGGATCAGGTAAGACTTCATGACCGTGCCTTTTACGTTAGGACCACCGGGAGCTTCCTCCAAAAAACCCTGGTGTCCGAGATGTTCCGGGATACTCCCGTCATCGCCGGGGGGCCAGACAATCGATACACTGGCAGCGTGCGTCGCCTGCTCCTCACCCTTTCCCTGCCCCTGCTCACGATGCTCCCCTCTGCCTGCGAAGACGACCAGGAACAGGCTACCTCCCCGGCTCCCCCTCCCTACCCGGACCCGATCGCCCTCGCCTCCCCCTTCGTGGGGAGCGGTGGTTTTGGGTTCCATTTCGGAAGTGCCTTCGCTGGAGCCCTCTTTCCTCAGGGGCTCGTCAAGCTCGGCCCGGATACCAAGGGGCCCTGGGGCGATTTCAACTCCCCGTTGGCCCTCTTCCTTCACTATTCTGGCTACTGGTACGGCGACGACACAATAGTGGCCTTCTCTCACCTCCACCTCCACGGAACTGGCGCCACCGATTACGGTGTTTTGGGATTCATGCCCCTCGACGGCTTCGATGCTGGGCGCATTCCGCCAGCGGGGCACCAGTCCCCCTTCCGCAAGGAAACCGAGCGAGCCTCCCCCGGTCGTTACCAGGTCACCCTCGACAACGGCGCCATCGAGGTAGATCTCACCGCCTCTGCTCATGTAGGTCGCCACCGCTACCGCTTTCCCCGGGAGGCGACCCCCTTCGTGCTGGTGGACCTCACCCACCACCTATCTGGAGGTTCCATACCATTCGCGGAAGCCTGGGCCAAGGACGGGGTGATTCGGGGAAAATTCCGCCACCAAGGGGGGATGTCCCGAGGCTTCGGCGGATACGACTAGGGGTTACGCACCCACCCAGGAATGTTGAGGAATATCGGGCTGTTACACTCCGATGGCCACATCCAAGGACAAGGTGC
>JANWXX010000582.1 GCA_025057345.1 Polyangiaceae bacterium
CGTGGGATCTGTAACCGCATCTGGTGGATGCAGGAAACCTACCGCCTCTCCTCCGAGGATGCGATCCTCCAGAAGACCCCGTTTAGCTTCGACGTATCCGTCTGGGAATTCTTCTGGCCTACCATGGCCGGCGCCAGGCTAGTGGTCTGCAAGCCAGGAGGACATCGCGACCCTGACTACCTCACCTGGATGATCCAACACCACCGGATCACCACCCTCCACTTTGTCCCCTCCATGCTCCAGCTCTGGCTGGAGGCCAAGGGGGCCAGGGATTGCAAAAGCCTCCGCAGGGTCATCTGCAGCGGCGAGGCTCTGGGTATGGAGCTCCAGCGCAAGTTCTTCGATACCCTCGATGCGGAGCTCCACAACCTCTACGGCCCGACCGAGGCAGCAATCGACGTGACCGCGTGGCCATGCCAGCGAGGTGACAAGGGGCGGACGGTCCCCCTCGGGCGTCCCATCTCCAACATCCAGATCTACATCCTCGACGAGCAACGGAACCCCGTGCCCGTGGGGTTCCAGGGGGAGCTCTACATCGGTGGAGTGGGGGTTGCTCGGGGATACATCAATCGACCCGAACTCACGGCCGAGCGCTTCCTACCCGATCCCTTCCGCCCCGGTGGCACCCTCTACCGAACCGGAGATATTTGCTGCTGGCGAGACGACGGAGTCATCGAGTACCTTGGACGGGCGGATTTCCAGGTCAAGATCCGTGGATTCCGCATCGAGCTTGGGGAGATTGAGCAGACGATCCTCCAGATCCCTTCGGTGCGGCAGGCGGTCGTTGTCTCCAAGACCATCGGATCCAGCAAGCAGCTGGTCGCCTACCTGGTACCCGCCCAGGGCCAGAAGATCCACCGAGCAGAGGTGTGGGAGCACCTCCGGAAGAAGCTCCCCGATTACATGGTGCCGGCAGTCATCGTGACGCTCCCTTCGCTCCCTCTTTCGCCCAA
This sequence comes from Polyangiaceae bacterium, assembly GCA_025057345.1. Classification (GTDB taxonomy): domain Bacteria; phylum Myxococcota_A; class Polyangia; order Polyangiales; family Polyangiaceae; genus JANWXX01. Next base: position 954 of record JANWXX010000582.1, read on the forward strand.
CGGGAAGCTTGATCGAAAGGCACTCCCTGACCCAGAGATGAGCCCCGAACCTCAGCATCACGAATCCTCCCCGCGCAACGAGGTTGAGCAAAAGCTCTCTGAGATCTGGAAGAACCTGCTCGGTATCTCCTCCATTGGCATCCACGATAATTTCTTCGAGCTAGGTGGCCACTCCCTGCTGGTCATGCAGATGCTCTTCCAGATCCGCACGGTCTTCGGAGAACAGCTCACCATACACTCGGTCTTCAACGCTCCCACCATCAGCCAGCTCGGCCGCCTCGTTTCCCGGAAATCTGCGGACACCTTGCCCCCGAGCATCCGCATCCCTCCGACGGATCTGGTAAGCGACGCCGTCCTGTCCCCCACGATCTCGGCGGTGCACCTGCCCCAGCTCACGGGATACCAGCCAGCCCATATCCTCCTGACGGGAGCCAGCGGGTTCCTCGGCGCTTTCCTCGCCCACGAGCTCCTCCAGCAGAATCGAACCAGGATCTACTGCCTTGTGCGCGCGCCCTGCCCTCCGGAAGCCCTGGAGAGAGTCCTCCAGAATCTCAAGAAGCGACGGCTCTGGTGGAATGGAATGGAGAAGAGGATCGAGGCGATCCCCGCGGATCTGAGCCAACCCAGGCTTGGGCTGGACGAGGCGACCTACCAGCGCCTCTCCCGCGAGATTGACACCATCCTCCACAACGGAGCCTTGGTCGACTTTGTACGACCCTACACGCTGCTACGTCCCACCAACGTGAACGGAACGATAGAGATCCTGAGACTGGCCTCCCTCGAAAGAAAGAAGCCCGTCCACTTCGTCTCCACGCTGAGTGTCTTTCCTCCCCTCCGAAACGGAGAGTCCCGCGTTGAGCAGGAAGACTCCGATCTTGATTTCCCCCCGGACAGGCTCCATGGCGGCTATGCCCAAAGCAAGTGGGTCGCCGAGCGCCTCTGCTTGCAGGCAAGGGAGCGCGGCCTACCGGTTAACATCTATCGCCCAGGCATCATCCTCGGCCCATCAGGGACGGGGAATGCGGTCGACTTCTTCCACATGCTAGTCAAGGGTTGCATCCAGCTTGGCCTCGCCCCCCAGCTCGACACCAACTTCAACCTCACCCCGGCCGATTACGTAGCCCCGGCCATCTCAAGCATCCTCCTCTCTCAGACCCCCACCAGCAAAACCTACCATCTCGTCAACCCGGTCCGCCTCCACTGGCGGAACCTTCTCTCCTGGCTCTCGGACAGGGGCTACAAGCTTGCTAGCTGCTCCTACCCCGAATGGGTTTCCGTCCTCCGGCAGACCGTCGAGCAGGGTCAAGAGAACGTCCTTGCCCCGCTGCTCTACTTTCTGGCCGAAATGCCCCAGGAAACCCTCCAGTTCCCCTGGTTCAGCGCCACGGAAACCGAGGCAGCCCTCCGGCCAATGCCCATCACCTGCCCACCCGCAGAGCCCCCCCTCCTCACCCACTGGCTAAACGACCTCCAGCGCTCTGGATTCCTCCCTAACCCGCTGCTAGGGTGATTCCAAATAC
>JANWXX010000583.1 GCA_025057345.1 Polyangiaceae bacterium
CCTGGGTTATCCCGATCTGGAACCTCCACCACCAGCCCCCACGCCTCGATTTCGTACAGCGGTCGGTTGCCCCAGTCACCCTGCACGTCGGGGCTTACGACCTGGGCATTCTCTCCCTCTACCTGGATGATGAGGGGCCTCGGGCCGATCATCACCCGCTCTCCATTGGCAACCGGTACCTCGACCCCCGGCGGGATTCGCTGGTTGCGCACAAAGGTACCGTTGGCACTCCGAAGATCTTGCAAGAAGAGCTGCCCGCCCCGCTTGATCAGCGCTGCATGGCGGCTCGACACCTGGGGGTGATCAACTATGATGTCGTTGTCCGGCGTACGACCGATGCGGATCGTATCTTTGCTGCCGGCCCCCATTGGAAGCCGGCCAAGTACCGTCTGTGACTTCTTGTAGGGCTGTGCTGCTCCGTAGGGGCCCTGCTGGACCACCGACGGTGGAGGCCCCCCCGGTATCGACGGGCTACCCGGTGGGATCCCTGGGGAAGAAGGTATCCCCCCTCCTGGCACTCCAATGGGTGCTCCTCCCATAGAAGCCCCCACCGGAGATGCTCCTCCCATAGAGGCCCCCACCGGAGCAACCCCGCCGGAGAAACTCTGGAGCACCTGTCCTAGCACTGACACCAGCACCGGCACCGGTCCAAAAGCCACCACTCCGTTCGGATCCAGCGGTACCGGCGTTCCTGGTGGGATTCGGTTCGACCCCACCCAAGTCCCGCTGGTCGAGTTGTGGTCGACCACCATCATCCGGTCCAGCATCACCGTGGCGTGTTGGCTGGACACCGAAGGGTGCTGGATCACAAGGCTGCTACGTGCAGGATCCCGCCCCACCATCAATTGCCCAGGCGACGCACTCTGTTGGCCCCGTGCCATCAGCATCAAGAGGATCGCTGGATGATTCAGAGGGAGCTGCACCCCGCCACACTGAAACATCGTGCGGAAGTCGAAAGGAGCCTGCCCCCCGGCAGGTATTGGCTGTCCGTTGCACAGAGACTGGCCCGCGCCTCCATCGATGTACACCAAGACGCCGTTACCTTGGTGAGCGATCCGTGCGTGCTCCGGGGCAACCCCGGGGCCCTGGAGGACGACATCGCAATAGGGAGCGCTGCCGATGACGATGGTCTGTTTTCCGAAGCCTGGGAGCATCGGCGGGGAACGTAACAAGATTTGGAACAAAAGTGGTATGACGCCGCCATGACGAGCGCTCTTTCCATGATCCGCCACGACTGGACGGTCGCTGAGGCCCGAGCCCTCCATGACCTCCCTCTCTTCGAGCTCGTGGACCGGGCTCGTGCAGTGCACCTTGCCCACCATCCAGACAATCAGGTACAGCTCTGTACCCTACTGAGTGTCAAGACCGGCGGATGCCCGGAGGACTGTGCCTACTGCCCCCAGTCCTCCCACTATGATACAGCTATTGGCTCCGAGCGCATGCTCCAGGTCGATGAGGTGCTTGAGGCTGCTCGTCGCGCGCGGGAGGCAGGCTCAACCCGTTTCTGCATGGGCGCCGCTTGGCGTGAGGTCAAGGATGGTCCTGCCTTTGATCGCATCATAGAGATGGTTCGAGGCGTGAAGGCACTAGGTTTGGAAGCTTGTTGCACCCTCGGTATGCTCACGGAGGACCAGGCTCTTCGCCTCAAGGAGGCAGGTCTCGACGCTTATAACCACAATCTCGACACTAGCCGAGAACACTATAAGTCGATCATTTCCACCCGTACCTACCAGGATCGCCTCCTCACGTTGCGCAACGTTCGCAAGGCCGGTATCACTGTTTGCAGCGGCGGCATCATCGGCATGGGCGAGTCGGTCGACGATCGTGTCGGAATGCTCGTCGAGCTGGCCCGCCTCGCCCCCCACCCGGAAAGCGTCCCCATCAATGCTTTGGTCCGCGTCGCCGGCACTCCTCTAGAGCACCTCCCTCCTGTGCCTGGCACTGATCTGATCCGCATGGTTGCAACAGCCCGCCTCATGATGCCCACCAGCCGGGTCCGTCTCAGCGCTGGACGCGCCGAGCTATCGGAGGAAGCGCAGCTCTTCTGTCTTTATGCTGGCGCTAACTCCATCTTTTACGGGGATCGTCTCCTTACTACGCCCAACCCTCACATGAGCGAGGATCGTACCCTCTTGGAGCGTGCTGGCCTCGTCCCATCGCCACCGACCTCCTGAGCGCAGTGCGATACCTTCTTCTCGGGACGATCAACCTGTGCTCACCCTCAGGTCAGGCCCCTCGTTGTCGTGGGGAGGTCAACCCGACTAAGAGTCCGCATTCGTCCTTGCAGTGATTCAGGCAGTGCGATGACGAAAGGCGTGCTCCTCACGTAGGCCAGTGCTTGCTCTGCTTGAGGTGAGAGCGAAGGTCACGGAGAGCAGGGAGGTCGAGGGAGTCCAGCAGCACCCTTCGTTCGGGGGTCAGGTCGATGGCCAGCGCCTCGCACAGGTCGGCGATCGCCTCGCGGGCTT
>JANWXX010000584.1 GCA_025057345.1 Polyangiaceae bacterium
AGGCTCGGGGCGAGCCCCCAAAGATGCGCTGGCCAAGCCCACGCTTCGCCAGAGCATAGGCTACGGCGCCCCGGGCCACGGCAAGGTCCGGGTCGGCGTAGGGGAGCAGTCTCGGAGCCACTCCGAACCAGCCTGCTAGCACAAGCGCCAGCCGCTCAGAGAAGGCTCGCCCGTGGAAGACGCCCCCGTTGAGCACCACTGCGTCCGGCCTCACCCCATGGCGCCGGAGGAAGAAGGCAAGGTGGCGGGTGATGGCCGGGTCTCGAGCGTAGGGGAGCCCGAAGGAAACCAACCCTCCGCGGCCCCGCGCCGGGGTTTCGTCAAGGTCTACCCAGGGGAAGAAGCCGTCCAGCAGCAGTCGCTCGGCCTCTTCCCGGCGCAAGGGAGCCCTCCGGGTGGCGGCAAACAGTCGGCTCCCCTCCCCCAGCAGCGTCACCGTGGTCTCCTCGGGAGGGTCGACGCCCAGGAGTAGTTCCTTGGCGGAGCGGCACGCCGAGACGAGCTGAGCAAAGCGGGCTGGACTGAGTTTCCCCGGGGTCGCACCCTCCCCGGAGAGCCGGGGCTCGCAGAAGTGCGCCAGGGCTAGGTCCATGTTGTCGCCGCCCAGCAGCAGGTGGTCCCCTACCGCGAGACGGATCACATCAAACCCTTCCTGAGCGCGCTGCACCCGGATCATCGTGAAGTCGGTGGTCCCGCCGCCCACGTCGCACACCAGCAGGTCGGCGACCTCGCGCCCCCCGAGAAGTTCGGCAAGGCCCTCGGCCTTTTGCCGGTGCATCCAGTCGTGGAAGGCAGCTTGAGGCTCCTCCAGCAGAGCGGCTCGGAGGCCGGCAAGCCCCAAAGCTTTCTGGGTCAGCTCCCGGGCCACCGCGTCGAAGGAGGCCGGGACCGTGAGCACGAGCTCTTGCTCCGCCAGGGGTTCCCCCGGGAACTGCTCTTCCCAACAGCGAGCCACATGGCGCAGCACCGCCGCGCTAGCTTCCACCGGAGAGAGCCGAGGAACCTCCTCATCCTCGGTGCCCCATGGCAGGATGGCCTCCTCCCGGTCGACACCGCCGTGGCAGAGCCAGCTCTTGGCGCTCACGACCAGCCGCCCGGGAACTTCTGTGCCCCGTCGCCGGGCGTATTCTCCTGGAACAAAGGAGCCTGCCCCCAGCGCCTCCAGCAAGCGCTCCCGCTCTGCCGGAAGGGGAGCATAGAGACAGGAGGGCAGCAGCAGCCGGGGAGCGACCTCGGAGGGGCTGACAAGCTGGTGCAGAGGGAGCGGCGTAGGCGAAGGGTCGTCCAGGGTCGCGTAAGCAACTGCAGTATGGGTGGTGCCGAGATCGATGCCGACGAACCTCACTCCCCCCGGCCTCCCTCTCCCGGTTGGGCCGAGGAGGGGGCGGAAACAGAGATTCCACAAGGAACCTCACTCCCCCCGGCCCCTCTCTCCCGGTTGGGCCGAGGAGGGGGAGGTGCCTCGTTCCGCCTTCTTGTCCTCCTCACCATCTGCCTTCGGGGAGGGTAAAATGCTTCGTCATGAGCGTCCAGAGTGCCTTGCCCGAGGGCCCCACCCCCCGCCGCCCCGCCACGCTGGAGGACTGGGAGGCCGTGCCAGCGCCCTACACCGGGCACCTGATCAACGGACGGCTCTACGTGCATCCAAAGCCGCCTACAGGACCAAACGCTCCAGGCTCGGTGAAGACCCTGATCAACGGACGGCTCTACGTGCATCCAAAGCCGCTGCCTCATCACGCCTGGGCGCTGGGGCACTTGCACGACCAGCTTGGCCCTTGCAACCGTCTGCGGGGGGGCCCTGCTCCCGGGGGGTGGCTCTTGCTCAGGGAAGACGTACGGCTGGGCCGGAGCATTGTGGCACCCGACCTCGCGAGGTGGAGGCGGGAGAAGATGCCCACCCTGCCCGACGAAACCCCCGTGGTGCTCGTGCCAGACGGTGTGTGCGCCGCCGTTTGAGAAGTATCACCTAGCCGCTCTCGACACTCTGGGGCTGATCTGGCCCTCCGAGGTTGCCCCCCCTAAGAAGGGAGGAGGGTAGCCGAGAGGATCCGGTCCAGCTGGGGGAAATCCTTGTCAAGGTAAGCATTCCCTTCCATCTGGATACGCCCTTGATCCGGCCCTTGGCCTCGGGGTGCCCCTTCGCCATAGCCCTTGTAAAGGCTATCGACGACCTCCATGCCCTCGACCACCTGGCCGAAGGGAGAGAACCCCATACCGTCGAGGCGCCCGTTGTCGACGAAATTGATGAACACCTGGGAGGTACGAGAACCTGGACCCGCCATGGCAAAGGAGAGGTAGCCTCGCTTGTTCGATTGCTTCACCGGGTCATCCGGGATGGTGGCCGAGCGCCACTTTCGGTTAACTTCCGGAGACCCGTGGAGCCCAAACTGGACCATAAACCCCTCCACCGCCCGGAAGAACCGCGTATCGTCGTAGAATCCCTTGCTTACCAGTTCGTAAAAGCGGT
>JANWXX010000585.1 GCA_025057345.1 Polyangiaceae bacterium
GGGTTGATAAGCCAGTGATAGCGGCGTTGGACGACACCGCTCTGGCCGATGACGATGCCAACCTCGACAATCCGGTCGGTGTCGGGGGAGGTACCGGTGGTTTCCACGTCGAGGAAAGCCACGGGGATATCCTGCCAGTTGTGTTCGGGAGCAAACTCATCGGCGAGGCCTATGACGTCGACCTTGAGGAGATGGGCGATGCCTGGGTAGTGACGTCCTGTGGGGAAGCAACCACAGTCGTCCGCCGAGGGTTTCACGAGATCACCGCGGAGCAGCAGAGCCGGAGGTGGCTGGGATGGATGAGGAGACTGCCGGTGCGGAGGGAACGGAGCGCGGCTTGGTGTCCGTTTCCCCAAGGAGCTCAAGTTCGAGGCGGATCCACTCTTCCAAGTCGCTCTGGAAGTCGGCTGCACCGGTGAATTCACGACCGTTGATGAAAATCAGCGGCGTGCCCTGAAGCCCTGCTTGATCCCCCTGCTTCTTGTCCCGGGCGACCCGGGCCGCTACGGCAGGGCTATCGAGGTCGGCCTTGAACTTGGCCAGATCGAGACCGATCTCCTTGGCATATTTCTCAAGGTCAGCGTTTTCCAGAGCAGGGGCTTTCTCGAAGAGTTTGTGGTGCATCTCCCAGAATTTCCCCTGGTTAAGGGCGGCGAAGGCAGCACGAGAGGCAGGTTCCGCGTGAGGGTGGATCGAGAGCGGGTAGACCTTGAACAAGAAGCGCACCTTACCCGGGAATCGATCCACCATACTTTCCAAGATCGGGGAGGCACGTTTGCAGAAGGGGCACTCGAAGTCAGCCCACTCGACCACCGTGACAAGAGCCGAATCGGGCCCCTTCTGGGGAGTATCGGTTAGGTCGATGCTCTTGATCCGTTCATTGTCGAAGCGTGCTTTGTAGGCTTCCAGGATGAGCTCCTTGGGGTGTCCGTCGCGTACCTGTTTCATCAAGAAGCGAGCCGCCGGAGTGCAGCGCACGCAAGGACGCTTCTCGGTGACGCACTGGGCTATGGGAACCGGGATATCCGCACAAGGCGCCTGGATTTCAGAAACCAGGGTAGCCCATTCCCGACGCTCCCGGGGGGTGAGGGAGGAGAGATCCACCCCGGGCAGGTTCAGATCTGCAGGTGGAGCTGCTCTGGGCTTACCGCTAGGCTGTGCCGTATCACGGCTGGGGGTATCGGTGGAGCTACGGCACGTCGACAGCCCCATCATGGAGGCGAGCGCCATGGAAAGGAAGGCGGTAGGAGCGAGGCGGAGGGGCATCGGGCCGTTGAGGCTTCTAGCTGTCTTGCCGGGGATTGGCAACCCTCGTGGCCCTTGACCACAAACCAAGACATCTCTTCAACAAGGCCATGCCTGTCTCTATTTTGCGCCAGCGAGGGCGCGCTGAAGGGGTGACCATCTCTGAGGTGCGCCGTCGCGCCCGCTGTATGCTCGATCTGCTGGATCTCTCCAAGGCGGAGCTCTCCGTCGTGCTCACCGATGACGCGGGCATCCAAGAGCTCAACAGAGACTACCGGCACAAGGATAAGCCCACCGATGTACTCGCCTTCGCCATGCGTGAGGGGGAGGTGACGCCAGGGGGGATAGGCGAGGAACTCCTGGGGGATGTGGTGATCAGCCTGGAAACTGCCCGCCGTCAGGCTGCACAGCACCGGCGTACCCCCTTGGCCGAGGTGACGTTTCTACTAGCCCATGGCCTCCTTCATTTGGTCGGCTATGACCATCAAAATGACGAGGAAGAGCGGGAGATGAACGCTGCCACCCGCCGTTTGGTCCGCGCCGCTAGCACAGTTCAGGCCAAAATAAGGGGAGCTACGCCCAAGTAAGCCGGCAAATTTCGAAAAAAATCGACGAATTGCTCTTGCAACCCCACTATTTCGTCTGTTACTTAGCCTTGTGCCCGCAGCGCAGCGCAACCACGGTGCTCAGCAGGCTCACCGGCAACAATCCCCGGCCGCATACAGGGGAGGATAAAGGGGATACCCCATTTCCAGTGGCCCCCCACCCCTCTTGCCAAGCCCCGCCGGCCGCAGATTTTCAGCGTTCCATTCTCAGGAGGAATACGATGGCTACCAAGCGGTTGACCAAGTCGCAAGTGATCGCCGAGCTCGCCGAAATGACTGAGCAGGACAAAAAGAGCATCGGCCGTGTGTTCGAGTCCCTGGCTGAGCTCATCAAAAAGCAGCTCGGCCCCCGGGGTCCGGGCGAGTTCGTGATCCCTGGACTCCTCAAGCTCAAGGCCGTCAAAAAGCCCGCCACCAAGGATCGCCCCGGCAAGAACCCCTTCACCGGTGAACCCATGACCATCAAGGGCAAGCCCGCCTCCAAGAAGGTCCGCGCCACTGCTCTCAAGGCCCTCAAGGATATGATCCAGTGAACCTCCTATCCGGAAGTTCCACATAGACCACAGCCCCTGACTCCCAAGCATGACAAGACCCTCCGATCCAC
>JANWXX010000586.1 GCA_025057345.1 Polyangiaceae bacterium
CCGGGGGCACGGGAGAAGACCTCGGGGAGGAAATTGCCTCTGAGGAAGCGCTGACAGGAAGCTACAAGGTGGGGACAGAGCTGTTCACCACCACGGACGTGAACCTACGGAAGGGCCCCGGGACACAGCATGCAGTGATAGCGGTGATCCCCAGAGGCACCCAGGTGCTGTCCGCGTCGGCCAACCCGCAGAACGGCTGGTATGGGGTGACGACCTCCAAGGGGACCGGCTGGATGCACGGATATTACCTGACCACCAAGGCACCTAGCGGAGGGAGCAGCACCGGGTCGTGGACCATCTCCTCCAAGGGCCAGGCGCAAATGGAGAAGGTCGTCAAGTTCGCCTACGCGAACAACAAGGGCTCCTCCACCGGCAAGTGCTTCGAGTATGTGTGGAATTACCTCTGGCGGTCCGGCTACGGGTACATCGACGAATACCACGACGCCCCAGACATGCCCAGCGCTTACGCTCGCAACTTCGCTGAGTACATGAACCAGGGGAACAACGCTGCTAAGTGGGGGCTCCAGCGGCTGCCGATCAACAATCCCTACGACGCCCCCCGGGGTGCCGTGGTGGTCGTAGCCCCGGGCAGCCCTGGAACCTCTCACCCCACGGCCGGCGATATTACCATCGCCGCAGGCAATGGGGTCTTCATCAACGACGGCCCCTACATGAGCTATGGCGGCAGCCGCCAGGCCTTCATCAACGGCGGCGGCAAGGTGCTTGGCATTTACGCTCCGCTCTGAGACTTCTCGCTCTGCACCACTCGGGGTAAAGCGGCACCACGTTGACCTCTGCCGCCCCAACCCCTCTCCGCCTTGTCCCCAGCGTTCAGCATTACGCCTGGGGCGATCCTGCATTTTTGCCCGACCTCCTTGGGGTAAACTCCGATGGCAAACCCTGGGCCGAGGCCTGGTATGGCGCCCATCCTTCTGCTCCCTCTACAGTTTTCCAAGGGGAGCAGGTGCGGCCCCTTGACGTGCTGCTGACGGAGGCTCCTGGGCTCCTGGGGGAGCGGGTGCTCCGCCGCTTCGGCCGGCTTCCCTTCTTGCTGAAAATCCTTGCTGCGCACAAACCGCTTTCGATCCAGGTGCACCCCAGCGAGGCTCAGGCTGCTGAGGGTTTTTCCCGGGAACAAGAGCAACGAATCCCCCTAAATGCTCCGCAGCGCAGCTACCGTGACCCCTACGCCAAGCCTGAGTTGCTGGTGGCGCTCACCAACTTCCGGGCTCTCTGTGGGTTCCGCCCACCGGAACAAATTGCCGCAGCACTCCGGGGTCTTCCCGAACTTCAAGAGCTGCTCCCCCCCTTCCTCCCGAACGATACCGGGCTCCGCAGGCTCTTGGAAGCCTACTTCGCGCTGCCATCCCCGCCCCTGACTCGTGCCTGGGAGCAAGTCCTTGTACGGCTCTCCGGGCGACCCCTCGACCAAGACGATCCTGCGTTTTGGGCGATGGTGGCCCACCGCGAACTTGCTGAAGACAAACCCCCCGACCGAGGTTTGCTCTTCGTCTTTCTCCTAGAGCTGATTCACCTCACCCCTGGGCAGGGGATCTTCCTCCCGGCACGGGTTCCCCATGCATACCTACAAGGCTGTGGAATCGAGCTGATGGGCAACTCGGACAACGTACTCCGGGCCGGGTTGACCCCCAAACACATCGACCCCCAGGAGCTGCTCCGGGTGGCGCGCTTCGACGCTTGCGTTCCGATACCCCTTGCTCCCTTCTGGGATGAGGCCCAACAGGAAGGGACGTTCCCTACCCCCTCCGACGAGTTCGAGCTGAGCCAGATTCGGATCGTCCCGGGACTTAAGATTGAGCGCTCCTCCTGGGGCCCGGAGATTCTGCTCTCCCTGCCGAACGACACCGAAACCCAGGTGCAACTTGTCTATGCCAACGGGGTTCTGAAGCTCCTACGGGGACAGGCTGCCTTCGTCCCGGCAGGGGTGTCCTACCGGGTGGAGGCGAGTGGAGAGGCCTCTGTCTTTCGTGCAGTGGTTCCCGGAGGCGGGGAGGTGGGGGGGTTTCGTGGACGCCACCCGGCCCGGCTCGCCTTCGGTACCAGCGGCCTGCGGGGGCTGATCACGGACATCACCGACTTGGAAGTCTATGTCAATACCCGTGGTTTTCTGGATTTCCTGGTGGCCACAGGGGACGCAGCACCAGGAACCACGGTGGCCCTTGCGGGGGATCTTCGGCCCAGCACCGACAGCCCTACACGGAGCATCTTGAGAGCGGTAGCGCGGGCCGTCGAGGACAGCGGGATGAGGCCCCTGGATCTAGGGAAGATCCCAACCCCCGCCTTGACCCTGTACAGCTTGGAGCAAGGGATTCCAGGGGTCATGGTCACCGGAAGCCACATTCCCTTTGACCGCAATGGAATCAAGTTTATCCGGAGCAGCGGCGAGGTGCTCAAGGAGGACGAGAACCCCATTCTGGAGGCGGTGGGGCGGGT
>JANWXX010000587.1 GCA_025057345.1 Polyangiaceae bacterium
TTCGCGATCCCTATGGGGCCTCGTACCTGCATCGGGACCACTGACACTCGGGTCGAGCATCCCGAAACCGAGGTAACTCCCGAGGATCGTCGCTTCGTCCTCGACAACCTCAACAAGCGCCTTGCACTCCCTCGTCCGCTCTCGGAGGCCGACATTATTGCCGAGCGCTGCGGTGTACGGCCTTTGGTGATCGAGGGTGGCGTCGGGGGCAAGGTGGACTGGCTCCAGCTTTCCCGCAAGCACCAGGTTGAGGTCAACGCTGCTGAGGGACACCTCAGCATCTTCGGAGGTAAGCTCACCGACTGCCTCAATGTGGGCGAGGAGGTCGCCGCTGCGGTACAGCACCTTGGCATCCCCTTGCCCAACCCCCGTGCCCCCTGGTACGGCGAGCCTCCTCCTGCTGTTCGGCGCCGCTATTTCCTCCAGGCTGCTGCCATTGGTCTCGACGAACTGACAGCGCCCTCCGCCTCCGAACCGCTGAGCACCCGCCTCTGGCGTCGCTATGGGGAAGACGCCCTACCCATGCTCGACGCCATTGCTCGCGACCCAGCCCAGGCCCGCCAGGTAATCGAAGGCGCCGAGTATATCCGGTGCGAGTTGGAGCATGCTGCTCGCCGAGAGATGATCACTACCCTGGACGACTTCCTCCGACGTCGCTCCAAGATCGCTCTGGTGATGCGCCGGGAGGAGATCCTAGCGGCGCCGGGGCTCCGGGAGGCTTGTCGCATCCTCTTCGGCGACCAGGCCCAGGCCCGCCTCGACGAGTACCTGGCTCCTTCCCGGCCCCTCCCCCTGGCCGCTGAATGATCAGAAATAAGCTTGCACTGCGAGGGTCGCGAGGGCTTGGAACTTCCACCGTGTGTCGAAAGTGATCTTCTGAGGCTGAGTGGAGACATACTCAGCGCGATCCTCGATATTGTTGCCGATGTTGAAGTAGCTCCCACGGAAGGAGACGGGGATTCGCAGGCTGTCGAGCCCTGGGATGGGGAACGGGAGCTTGAACTCGAAGCCGAAACCTCCTGTAAAGAAGGTGTAATTGTCCGTGCGTGCCGCGACTGGGAGCGCGTTCTCGCTAATCGTCGCTGTGGCGTTGCTGGTGCGGACCAGCTCCATGCCTGCGAGCAGATAAGGGGACACTAGCGGTGTCGGGAGTACCCCTTTGGCCAAGATCGGGATGTGCCAGGCGTCGTGGCCGATCTCTAGCTCGTAGGAGCGCTTCACCCCATTGACTGTGTAGTCGATGTCCGCTTTTCCCTTGTTACTCATCTTGATGGCATCGATCTCCAGGCCCACGAACCCTAGGAGGCGAAGGTCGACCGCTAGGCCAAAGCCGCTGGTGAAGCCACCGAAACCTGGATAGGAGGGGGGAACTTCTACACGCTGACCGTTGATGGGGTATTTTTTCTCCTCCGGCTTGTCGAGAAAATTGCCGCCGGCGGGAGCCACCAAGGGGCCGATGCCGAAGGATACTGGACCCGCCTGGGCGTCGCGCTCCAGGGCAAGAAGGCTACCGACTGCGACCATCGAGGGGAGGAGCAACCGAGCGATCCGCATGGCACGCAGGGTGGACGGGGTATTTCAGGACGTCAATCGCTCCGTCCTTCCTTCTTCGTGGCATGCTGCTTTCCCATGCGCCCTCGTATCTTCCGCCTGGTCTACACCTACCTGCTGGTTCCCCTCGGTTTCTACACCTGCCTGCTGGTTCCCCTCGGTTGTAGCGAAGCGGAGTCCTCCTCCTTTCCCCCTAGGGAGCTCACCACCGGGGCTTCAGGGCAACCTGCCGGAGCTGCGGGACAGCCTTCCGCAGGGGCCGCCGGGAATTCCGCGGTTGGGCAAGGAGGCGCTGGAGCAGGAAGTGCTGGAACAAGTGGCAAGGCAGGTGTCTCCGGTGTATCCGGAACATCCGGACAGAGCGGAGGATCTGGAGAGGGGGGTACCCCTGGGGGGGGAGAGGCAGGCGTGGGCGGAGAGGTCGGAGGCGGTGGGGCCGGCGAAGGGGGCTCAGTGGGGGAGGGCGGCGCTTGGGGGGAAGGTGGTGCAGCAGGCAACGTGGGGGCCGGAGGAGGCGCCGGGGAGGAAGGTGCTGGTGGGGGAGGTGCGGCAGGCGAGGAAGGTATGGCCAGCGGAGGCGGGAATACTGGGAATACGGGCGGTGCCGGATACGGCGGCGTTGTGGCAGGAGGCAATTCAGAGGGGGGTGGTACAGCAGGTGACGGAGGTAGTATCGGCGGTAATGGAGGATGGAGTGGTATCTATGGAAATTCTGGACAAGGAGGGGCAGATGGTGAGGCAGGTATGGGAGGTGGACCCGCAGGAACCAGGTTGCGTATCGTGGCAGCAAACCTGAGCAGCGGGAATTTCCAAAACTACGACCTGGGACATGGCATCCGGATTCTGCAAGGGGTGAAACCCGATATTGTGCTCATCCAGGAATTG
>JANWXX010000588.1 GCA_025057345.1 Polyangiaceae bacterium
GTGAAGCGATCGCCGACCTGTGCGAGGCGCTGGCCATCGACCTGACCCCCGAACGAAAGGCGTTGCTAGCCTCCCTCGATCTTCCTGCCCTCCGTGACCTTCGCTCTCGCCTCAAGCAGAGCAAGCACTGGCCTACGTGAGGAGCGCGTCTTCCTTCATCGCACCGCCTGAACCACCACGAGGATGAGGTCAGCTGACACGTTACTGCCCAGATCGAGAACCCCCTTTAACTCCTATCGAGAACCCCTTCTAGACTCTCATCAACCGCTCAGCGACCCCACACAAAACTGTGTCGTTCTTCTGTCAATATCTCGGGGGAGTCATCGACCGCTGTACTCTCCCTGGATAGCCTTGGCGATGGTCTGGAGCTGGAGGTTGGATGTCCCTTCGTAGATCTTGCCGATCTTAGCGTCACGGTAGAGCTTCTCGATGGGGTATTCCTTGGTGAACCCGACGCCTCCAAGGAACTCGACGGCAAGGGAGGCGGTGCGCTCGGCGACTTCGCTGGCGAAGAGCTTGGCCATGGCCGCCTCCTTCAGGAAGGGCTTGCCTGCATCCTTGAGGCGCGCGGCGTTGTAGACCATGAGGCGCGCTGCCTCGATCTCCATCGCTACCCGGGCATACTGAAACTGGACACCTTGGAAACTTGCGATGGTCTGGCCAAACTGCTTGCGCTCATTCATGTAACGCATGGCGTAATCGAAAGCTCCCTGAGCAAGGCCAAGCATCTGGGCGCCGATGCCGATGCGTCCTTCGTTGAGCGTCTCAATAGCGATCTTGTAGCCTTTGCCGACCTCCCCCAGAACATTCTCCTCGGGTACGTGGCAATCTTCGAGAATCAACTCGCAGGTACTGGAAGCTCGAATCCCCAGCTTGTTCTCTTTCTTACCTACGGCAAACCCAGGGAAATCTCTCTCGATAAGGAAGGATGTAATCCCCTTGTAACCGAGAGCAGGGTCGGTGGTGGCAAACACGAGAAAGAGGGAACTCTCGGCAGCATTGGTAATCCAGAGCTTACGCCCGTTGAGGATCCATGTACCGTTTCTGCGCTCAGCGCGGGCCTTGAGTGCGAAGGCATCCGAGCCGGAGGATGCCTCGCTCAGCGCGTAGGAGCCAACCCAGGAGGAGGTCATCTTCGGGAGATACTTGGCCTTCTGGGCGTCGTTAGCCCAGCGGAGGATGGCGTTCAGGACGAGGGTGTTTTGGACATCCACCAGCACGGAAATGCTAGGGTCCACGGTAGCGAGGGCTTCGACAGCAAGGATGGCATCGAAGAAGCTACCGTCGGCACCGCCGTGCTCGGAGGGAACCTCGATACCCATTAGCCCCATTTCGAAGAGGCTGGGCAAGAGGGAACGATCCAGGGCCCCCTCTTCATCCATACGAGCAACGTGGGGGGCTACCCGCTCACGGGCAAAGCCGAGCACCGTGTCACGGAACAGCTTTTCTTCTTCCGACAGCATAGTTAGGGCAGGATGGGTCATAAGCTGGGGACTTAGGCCCGCCCCTCCACGCTGTCGAGCCCCTGATGGCGAAACTGAGGTCGGAGGAGGAGCCAAAGCAGACCGGGAAGTACCATCAGGATGACGATGGAACCGAAGGTGATGCCAAAGATGACGACAGTAGCCAGAGGGCGCTGGACCTCAGCGCCGGCACTGGTAGCCGTGGCCATGGGAAGAAAGCCGAGGGCAGCAACGGCGGCGGTGGTCAGGACGGCGCGAATCGACCCAGGAAACCAGGTCGCGCCCCCGGAGGTTGACGTCGATCCGAACGGTGCGCTCCCGGTCCTAGCGGCGCACTGCGGAAGGGCCATCCCCTTCGGTCAGCGCTACCACCTCCCGCAGCGGAATGCTTTTGCCGCTCTGCGTCTCCACGAAGAGATCCCCCAAGCCCGATGCACGAGCCTCCGAGGGAGGCTCGTGCACGCGCAGCTCAAACCGTCGGTTTTCCTCGTAGATGTCGCCCACCTTGATCCCCTCACGTGCAGCACCAAGGAGGGATCTTCCGCGCGACATCACCGATTTGATCCGACAACCGCACTAGCTCTTCCAGGTTGATACCGTTGACCTTGACAGAGACGCCTGCACGGGAGCCACTGATCATCTCGTTGGTCTTGTCCTCGATAGGCTGCGATACGGAGACGAACGTACCAGGCACGGCCCCCTCGATCTGGGCCTTGAACTTTTCGCTAAGCTCGTCGAAGTCCCGAGCAGAGGTCCACTCCTTCTGAGGCCGCAGTCTCACCAACATGTCGGTGCTGCAGTGCCTGCTGGCTCCTTCGGTCCTCGACCACCTCTTCGAGGCGCACCGCGGCGCCCAGTACGAGCACAAGCATCCCCGACGGCAACCATCTGGCGGCCACCAAACGCCGGATCGTGCCGCTGCGGGCTGGCCCCACTGGGCTATCCGACGGCGGCGCTGTTCAGCTTC
>JANWXX010000589.1 GCA_025057345.1 Polyangiaceae bacterium
GCTAGTGAAGAATCGGAAGATCGTCTTGGTCAGCAGGCCTATTGGATGGCCTTCCCTAGAAAACTTCCGGATGGAAGAGGAGGAGATCCCCCCTCTGTCCAGAGGGCAGGTTCTGGTGCACCACCGCTTCCTCAGCCTCGACCCATACATGCGTGGCCGCATGAATGACGGGAAGGGCTACGCCCCGCCCCAGCCCCTTGGCCAAGTGATGTTGGGTGGTACCGCCGGTGAGGTTGTCGCATCTCGCTGTGCTGCCTTCTCTGAAGGGGATACAGTAGTCGGCATGGGCGGATGGCAAGAGTTCTCCGTAGTCGACGGCGAACTCCCAGGCCAGCTTCGCAAAGTCGACACTGGACTGCTCCCCCTCTCCGCCTACCTTGGGGTCGCTGGAATGCCTGGGATCACCGCCTGGTACGGGGTCCGTCGCATCCTCACACCTCGCTCCGGTACGACGGTAGTGGTCAGTACCGCCGCGGGTGCTGTCGGCAGCGTTGCTGGGCAGCTCGCCCGCCTAGCTGGCGCTCGCGTGGTCGGTATCGCCGGTAGCCCGGAGAAATGTGCCTATGTCATCAAGGAGTTGGGCTTCGATGCTTGCATCAATCATCGTGCACATCCAGATGCGTTCTCCCTTGCTCGCGCCCTGGCAGACGCCTGCCCCGACGGCATCGACGGCGACTTCGAGAACGTCGGCGGAATCATCCTGGATGCAGTACTGCTCCGGGCCAACCCCTTCGCCCGCATTGCGCTCTGCGGCATGATAGCCGGTTACAACGGAGAGCCCATCCCCCTAGCAACTCCCCAGCTCCTCCTCTTGAATCGGATGAAGCTAGAGGGCTTTCTCATCAGTGAGCACCTTGATCTCTGGCCTGAGGCCCTGGCTGAGCTGACCCAGCTCGTCGCTTCTGGACAGCTCCGTTATCGTGAAACCATCGCCGAAGGTCTCGACAACGCCCCCGCCGCCTTCCTCGGCTTGCTCCGGGGAGAAAACTTCGGAAAGCAGCTTGTACGGATTTGAAGCTCGTCTCAGGGAACCGTCCAGAGTACTGAGCATTTCGGACAACACGCACTTAGGCAACGTGCACACGGGAGGTTGAGAGGTTGCAGCTTGGAACCGGTGAGCGTCTCGGCTAGGACCACCCAGAGGCAACCATGGACTTTCAACTCTCCGAAGAGCACATAGCGCTCCGCGATGCGGCCCGCAGATTCACCAAGGAGCGGATTATCCCCATCGCTGCCGAGTGCGACCGCGAGTCACGCTTCCCGATGGATGTCTTCAAGGAAGCCTGGGAGCAGGGTCTCATCAATCCCACCTGCCCCGCAGACTACGGAGGGCTGGGGCTGGGTGAGTTCGAAAACACGATCATCACCGAAGAGCTGGCGTATGGATGCACTGGTATCCAGACCAGTATGCTGGCCAATGGCCTGGCGCTGACCCCCGTCAAGCTGGCCGGTACCGAGGAACAGAAGAAGAAGTACCTCGGTATGCTCACCAGCGAGCCGATTCTGGCAAGCTACTGCACTAGCGAGCCGGATGCAGGCAGCGACGTTGCCGGCATCAAGACTCGCTTCAAAAAGTACGGGAGCGACTACGTACTTAACGGTCAGAAGTGCTGGATTACCAACTGCAGCTACGCTCGCTGGTATGTGGTCTTCGCTACCAGCGATCCATCGCTACGCCACAAGGGCATTGCCGCCTTTCTCGTAGACCGAGACACCCCCGGCGTCCGCCCCGGAAAGAAGGAAGACAAATTGGGACAGCGAGCCAGTGATACTGCAGTACTCCACCTGGACGATGTAGTGGTGCCGGCTTCCTGCGTACTTGCCCCCGAAGGTCAGGGGTTCAAGCTAGCCATGGAAACCTTTAACCAAACCCGCCCGGACATTGCCGCTGGGGCCACCGGCTTGATGCGCCGCTGCCTGGATGAATGCGTCAACTATGCCCGGGAGCGCAAGGCCTTCGGTCAATCCATCAGCGAATATCAGATGGTCCAAGCGATGCTAGCGGAGATGGCCATCCGTATTGAGGCTACCCGACTCCTCTACCAGAAGGCCGCCTGGAACCTCGACCACAACATCCGTGACCGGCTCATCTCCTCATGCTCCAAGGCCTTCGGTGCCGACAGCGCCATGGCCACTGCAATCGATGCCGTGCAGATCTTCGGCGGGAATGGCTACGTCAAAGAATACCCAGTAGAAAAGCTGATGCGCGACGCCAAAGTACTCCAGATCTACGAGGGCACCAGTCAGATCCAGCGGATCGTCATCGCCAAGAACGTGCTGGCCCGATGACTCCTCACCACCGGAGCACCGGCCATCGCCTCCGCTGTGCCTCTCGCAGCAACCTTGGATCTGGGTTAACCACCACCGGCTCGGCTACCTTCAGTAGCAGGGGGAGATCCGTATAGCTGTCGGTGTAGAAGGTCG
>JANWXX010000058.1 GCA_025057345.1 Polyangiaceae bacterium
GGTGGCCGTGGGGAAAGGGGGGCTGCGGCGCTGGGTGGCGTGGGGCTGGGTGCGGGTGCCGTGGCTGGTGTCGGGGGCGGTGGGGGTGGGGGGGGTGGTGGAGGGGAGCAAGCGAGAAGGCTCCCAGCAATAAGAGAAGGCAGGAGATTGCGAGGCATGGGCGATCCTTTAGCGCCGTTGTTAGTCAACATCCACGGTTGGGGCTTGCCTTGTGCCTCCATCCAAAGGATCTTGAAGTCAGCGATGACGGGCCCCAAAGACCCCAAGATCACCTACCAGCCGGGGAGCAATCCTCCCCAGGAGCCTCTCCAGGAGCCCATCTCCTCAATGACCGTCAAAACGGTCCTGCGCAAGCCCGAAGAGCAGCCCTCGGCTCCGACCCGAGCCATCTTCACCGTTCTCAAGGGTCCCGAGGTAGGGAGGGTACTTGCGCTTCCAGCGGGGCAGGTCATTACCCTCGGCCGCGCCGACGATTGTACTTATCGCTTCGAGGAGGGCAGCCTCTCCCGGGTTCATGCCCGCGTCATGTGCATCGCAGGTCAGCATGTAGTCTCCGATGCTGGCTCTACCAACGGAACCTTCCTCAACGATCACCGGATCACCACCCCCCAACCCCTTCGTAGCGGCGACCGGGTCCAGCTCGGCACCAGCCTCACCCTAGGCTTCCTCCAGGTAAGCGAGGCTGAGGAAGCTTCTCTCCGCAAGGTCTACGAGGCTGCCCTCCGCGATGCTCTGACCGGGGTCTTCAACCGCAAGCACCTGGAGGAGCGCCTCGACGCTGAGATCGCCTTTGCCATCCGCCACAACGCAAAGCTTTCTCTTATCATTCAGGATGTCGACCACTTCAAGAAGGTCAACGACACCTACGGTCACCTCGCCGGAGATGCTGTGCTCCAAACCATGGGCCGGCTCCTCAACCAGAGCGTACGCGCTGAAGACTTCGTGGCTCGCTACGGTGGCGAGGAGTTCGTCTTGGTGCTCCGGGGCGTCGACCGCCCCGGCGCTTGGAACCTCGCCGAGCGTCTCCGCCAAACCATCGCCAGCCAGGTGGTCTACTATGAGAACACGCATATCCACATCACCTCCAGCGCTGGAGTCGCCGAACTGGCAGAGTGCGGAGCCCAGCGCACCAAGGCGGCCCTCCTCGCCTTGGCCGACAGCCGCCTTTACCAGGCCAAGCAATCAGGAAGAAACCGAGTTATCTAAAGGAGGTATGCTCTCAGAGGCGAAACCGGAAGTTGGTTCCAGGGTGGCCCAGAGGGCAGCGAGGAAGGTCAGGTAGGAAGTCCGGCGCCGGGTTACTTTCAGCAAGTAGCCCGCGCAACCGCCTCAAACTAGCGAGGCTTGTCCGCTGGACTCCAGCGCACGCACACCCCAACCGCATGGGCCGCAGTCAGCCCCTGGGCGAAGCGTACCTTCACCACTGCGTCACACCCCTGCCGCGTCCCCTCCTTCCGAAGCGCCTCCAGCACAGCCTTTTCCCGGGCATCCTCCCCGTAGCCGATCGCTTGCACCAAACCGTGCTCCACAAACGGCCTTGACGGCATAACCCCGAGGTACAGCTCGGCCCCTGTTGACCTGCCTAGCGGTGGTTCCGGTGGTTCCTGGAACCAGACCCGGTGCGTTTCTGTATGGCCGCACCCTGCCATCATAGCCGCCGCTAGCGCCCACCCAACGCTTCTCATGGTACCTCTGGCGGGAGCCACCAGGCTCGTCCACGCAGCACCACGAACATCTCTTCGTGAGTGGTTGGGACTACCTGCCATGCAGTGCAGAACCCCCGAGAGCCACACGGGATCATCTCCTGGTACGAGGACCACATCGTCACTTGCTCGAAGCGGGCGTCGGTTTGGTCCAGCACAAGGGCGTTGCCCCCCAGCTCCTGCACCCGTCGCACCAGCTCAGGGAACAGCACCTCCACCGAGATGTCACTAAGTGTTCCACGCGCCTCGACAATCCCCAGCTCGTGCCCCATCGTCGGCTCTCGAGTGGCAAAGATAGCAACCGCCGTGCCGCCTGGAGAAGACACCAGAGCAGTCCGGGTAGGGACACCGTAGGACGTGACGTTGCTGCAGGCAGAGAAGAGCAGTACTGCCAGCGCCAGAACAGGCCCGTGAACCCAGGTCACGCAGTGTAGCTTAGCACCTCCATGGCCCAACAGCTCACGATCCCAGGGGAGGGGAAGCACCCCGGGCTCCCCCCTCAAGCTCCCCCCTCAAGCTGAGCGATCGCGGAGGCAAGGCGTGTGGCAGCCTCCCGGGCTTGCTCGGCGGAGACATCCAGGTGAAAGACTGCTCGGAGCGTGTGGGGGCTAGTAGCGTTGAGGAGCACACCGCTCTTCAGGGCTTCCAGGACAACCTGCTGGGCGTCCAGCGTGGGAACCTGTACGTTGACGATGTTGGTTTCGACCCCCAGCGGATCAAGAACGACTCCTGGGGCCTGGGCGACAATCTCGGCGAAGGCCCGGGCGTTGCGGTGATCCTCACCCAGACGGGTTCGGTGGTGGTTCAGAGCATAAATTGCCGCCGCTGCGAGCATACCTACCTGGCGCATGCCGCCGCCAAGCATCTTTCGCAACCGAAGCGCTTCACGAATGAGGGGTAGGGGGCCCAGGAGTGCCGAGCCAACCGGAGCTCCCAATCCCTTGGAGAAGCAAACGCTTACGGTGTCAAAGGGGGTGCAGAGCTCTGCTGGTGTTCGGTTTTGAGCCTCAGAGGCGTTCCAGAGGCGGGCCCCATCCAGGTGGAGCGCCAAGCCCGCGGCGCGGGCCGCCCGGGTGACCTCGTCGACAAGGGCCGGGGGCCAGCAGCGTCCTCCGCTCCGGTTGTGGGTGTTCTCCAAGACGACGAGGGAGGTGCGGGGGTAGTAGTAGGCCTCTGGCTTGCAGGCAGCCTTCATCTCAGCGGCGGAGAAGAGCCCCCCCCGGCCGGCCACGGCGAACTGGACTCCAGCCAGCGCCGCCCCCGCCCCAGACTCGTACCAGGCGCAATGGGCTCCCTCGCCGATGATCACTTCATCTCCCCTTCGTGTATGGAGGATCAGGGCTATCTGGTTGCTCAGAGTACCGCTGGGGACAAAGAGGGCGGCTTCTTTGCCGCAGAGGGCTGCAACCTGCTCCTCCAGGGCATTGACCGTAGGATCCTCACGATACACGTCGTCTCCCACCTCGGCGCGGGCCATCGCCTCCCGCATGGCGGGGGTGGGTCGGGTGACGGTATCAGAGCGAAGATCGATAGCTGGCATAAGCGGCGACGGTAGCAAAATCACCCACGGTTCACCTAGATTTCACCGACTTCTGCGACCCTGCCCTCTACCATGACTTCGTTTGCGGCAGCTCGGCACGCAACAGCCCTGAGCGAGGTGCTCACCGCTCTGAGACGCTGAGAACGAGGAGCGCCCCCAAAACCGCTGCTGCTACTGTCTCAGTCCGAAGCGTCGTAGATCCAAGCGAGGCAGGAAGCCATCCCCCCTCCGCGAGCAGCCGAACCTCCGTCTCCGTCAGCCCGCCCTCAGGTCCGACCAGGAAGGCGATCGAGCCCCTTTCGCCCAGGAGCAAAGGCCCTGCAGCGTGCTCGGCCCAGGGGACCAATGCGAGCCGCAGCACCGCCTCCACAGAGGATGTTACAGTAAGGAGCGGAGCGATCTCCTCGACCACGGGGGCGAGTGCTCGGCCACACTGGCGTGCAGCGCTATCGGCGATGCGACGCCAGCGCTCGACCCGTGCTGCAGACCGGGAGCCTGGCTGTACCACGGTGCGCTCCGTGAGCACTGGGAAGATGCGGGTGGCCCCCAGCTCCGTGGCGTCTTGCACAACGGTATCCATCTTGTCCCCCTTGCCGACAGCTTGAAGCAAGATCACCTCCCGTTGCGGCACAGCAGCTTGGAAGGGTACCCCTACTTCTACCTGGACTCGCGCTCCGTCCACCGAGCATACTTCGGCGAGTGCCTCGATACCTATCCTTGGATCGAATAGCAGCAGCACGTCACCTCGGGTGCGGCGGAGCACTCGGGCCACGTAGTGACCCATCGCGGGAGGGAGCTCCCGCAGACCTTGCTGGATCCCCTCAATAGGAATGCGCACCGGACGCCTCACACCGCTGGGATAACGCAGCCGGGGGCAAAGCTCTAGTGTCGCCCGTCCGCGAGGTTTTCGTGGCATAGCGGCCCAATGGATGCCGGTACATTGGTGCTAGTGAATCCGAGGGCCTCCGGGATTCGACAGGGCGGCCGCCCATGTGCAGACTTGGATCGTGTCTGCCGCGAGGCAGGTGCAAGGCTGCTCTACCCGAATGGACTGGAAGCACTGCGAGCAGCACTGGAGGAGCACCTGCTTGGTGTCGAGGACACCGGTCGAGGGTGTGTGTTCTTGGTGGGCGGCGATGGAACCCACCACCATGGGCTTACGGCGCTGCACTGGGTGCTACGGGGGCGGCCGTGGCCACGGATCGGCCTTATCCCGGCGGGAACCGTCAACACGACCGCCCGGCTGTGGGGCAATGGTGGGGAACCGGCCGTGGTGCTCCGAAGACTGTTGGCGAGCGATGTGACGGAGACAAGGCCTTCCCTCCGGGTCGCGGAGGAAGGCGGTGAGGAGCATGTGGGGTTTATCTGGGGAGCAGGGCTCGTGTCCCGGTTCTTTGAGCGATACAACCAGACGGAGGGGGGGCTGCTCCCCGCTTCGGTACTGGCGCTTCGCATCGCCCTCGGTGCCCTCGCTGGGACGCCTTTGGCCCGCAGCGTCCTGGCATCTTCCCCCATGCGCTTGACGCTAGATGGACAGCCGGTTTCGAAAGAGTATTACAGCTTGGCGGTTACCTCGGTACACCGGTCCGTGGGTCTCGGAATCCAGGTTACCTATCGGGCAGGCGAGCAACCCGATCGACTGCACCTAGTGGCTTCCTACGCAACTCCCTGGCAATTGGGGCTCCAGAGCCCCCGCGTGCTGCTGGGCAAACCCCTTAGCAGAGCAACCACAGTGGACGTGCTCGCACAGGAGATTCGGGTGGATTTCCTCAAAGAGGGGGCAAGCATCCTGGATGGCGACTGGCTCACGGCGCGCTCGCTCACCCTTATGGTGGGCCCCTCACTGCCGGCGATACGCGGGCGATGAGTCGTTCACGGGTGGTGACTTGCGTTGTCTTCCTCCGCCGAATCGGCAAGGATGGGCGATGTGACACCGTGGGTGGGTTCGTGGTTCTCGGGTTCGGGAGGGGGGGTTGAATCGCCGTTCTCTTCTTTCTCAGCAAGACGCTCAATCGCACTGATGCGATCGTTGTCGGCCACGTCCATCACCCGGACCCCTTGGGTGTTGCGCCCAGCAACACGGATCTTGTCCACGGTAGTCCGTAGGGTCTGGCCGTGCTCGGTCACCAGCATAATCTGGTCGTCGTCTCGAACCAGGAGTACACCCACGACAGGACCATTGCGCTCACTGGTGTTGATGAGAGTTACCCCCTTGCCACCCCGGTTTTGTATACGGTATTCGTTCAGATCCGTGCGCTTACCGTAGCCTCGCTCGCAGATGGCGAGCACCTGGGAGCGACCCTCCTCGGTCGCCGTGAAGCTGACTACCTCATCGCCCTCGTCGAGGGTGATGGCCTTGACGCCAAGGGTACCACGCCCTGTGTCCCGAACCTGCTTTTCCGGGAAACGGATGGACATACCGGAGCGGGTGGCGATGAGGAATTCCCGAGTACCGTCGGTGACCTCGGCAGAGAGCAATTCGTCGCCTTCGTCCAATTTGACGCCGATAATACCCTTCTCCCGAATGTGACCATAGTCGGTTAGCTCGGTCTTCTTGATGAGACCCTTTTTGGTGAGGGTGACTACGAAATTCCCGGGGAAAAATCCCCGGATGGTGACTACAGCGGCGATTCGCTCGCCCTGCTCCATCTCAACAAAGTTCACGATGGAGCGTCCCTTCGAGTTTGGCGCCGCCTCGGGGATCTCCCAGACCTTCTTCGCATATACCTTCCCCTTGTCGGAGAAGATCAACACATGGTCGTGCGTGCTGGCGATGAACAGCTTAGAAACTACATCTTCGTCCACACTCTTGTGGCCAATCTTCCCCTTCCCTCCTCGCTTCTGAGGTTGGTACTCGTTGGAAGGTGTACGTTTGATGTAACCCCCCCGGGATACAGTGACGACCATCTCCTGCACTGGGATGAGATCTTCCGGGTTGATGTCCGCAGTAGCAGGGATGATTTCCGTGCGCCTCGGCTCCGCATAGCGGGCCTTGATGTCTCGAAGCTCGTCGATAATCAGGCTCATCAACAGTTCGGTATTGCTCAAAATCGCCTTCAACCGCCCAATCTCGTCGGAAACCGCGCCATACTCCTGTGCAAGCTTCTCTCGCTCCAGACCGGTCAGCCTTGACAGGCGCATCTCCAAGATGGCCTTGGCCTGGGTCTCCGTCAGGTGGAATGGCGTCTTGCCCCGCGCCTCTTGGATCTCCCCCTCCGGACGCCCCGCTCGTCGTACAAATTCCTCCAGTCCTTTGAGCGGGAGCCGCATCAACCGTACCTTCGCCGTTTCCAAGTCTGGCGACTCTCGAATGGTCTGCACTACAGCGTCCACGTCGGTCGTGGCCATCCCTAGCCCTAGGATCAACTCTCGCTGCGCCTCTGCCTTTCGCAGCTCGTAGCTGCATCGCCGGGTCACCACATCCCGGCGATGATCCACGAAGCGTTCCAGAGTTTCCTTCAACCCTAGAATGACTGGGCGCCCTCGGTCGATGCTCAGGTTGATGATCCCGAAGGTCACCTGCATGTCTGTGTGCTGAAAAAGGTTATTCAACACCACCTGGGGCACCGCGTCCTTCTTCAGCTCGATAACAAGGCGGATCCCCTCCCGATCGCTCTCATCCCTCACTTCCGCGATCCCGTCCAGCTTCTTGTCCCGCACTAGTTCGCTGATAGAGCGCGCCAGTCGCGCCTTGTTCACCTGATACGGGATCTCTGTCACCACAAGCTGTTCCCGATCGCTCTTTCCAAGGGCCTTCTCCACCACAGTACGTGCCCGGATGTAAAGGCTCCCTCGACCGGTACGATAGGCTTGTTCGATCCCAGCACGACCGTAGATCAGGCCGCCGGTAGGGAAATCAGGCCCCGGAATCTTCTCGATAAGCGCTTCTGTGCTGATCGCTGGGTTCTCAATAAGCGCGATGGTCGCATCGATTACCTCCCCCAGGTTGTGCGGTGGGATCTTCGTTGCCATCCCCACGGCAATCCCCTCCGAACCGTTCACCAGCAGGTTCGGCCACCGCGCCGGCAACACCGAGGGCTCCTGCTCCGAATCGTCAAAGTTCGGTAGCATGTCCACCGTCTCCTTGTCGAGATCAGCGAGCAGCTCTTGCGAGAGCTTCGTCAGCCTGCACTCGGTGTATCGATACGCTGCCGCAGGATCCCCGTCCACTGACCCAAAGTTCCCCTGCCCCTCCACCAGCCGGTGACGCATAGAGAAATCTTGCGCCAGCCGCACGAGTGCATCGTACACCGCTGCATCTCCGTGGGGGTGGTACTTCGCAATCACGTCACCTACCACCCTCGCACACTTCTTGAATGGCCCTGCCGCCGTGATTTTCTGCTCCGACATCGAGAAGAGAATCCGCCGATGCACCGGCTTCAATCCATCCCTCACGTCCGGAAGGGCCCGCCCAATGATCACGCTCATGGCGTAATCCAGGTACGAAACCTTGAGCTCATCCTGGATGTTCACCGGAATCTTCTGATCGATGTTCGTTGACTGCGTCATGGAGACCTGCCTCCAACCGCTAGTCTCCCTCGCTCCCCGCCGCAAACTCTTGGCGCGCACCTCCCGGCCATTCTTTGACCACCCCTCCAGTTTGGTCCGGCTCCAAGACATTGCTGTGGCCCATGGCGACCCTCGGGAGGTTCTACTGGCTATATAGGTAGCTTGAGGGTCGATTCCTACCCTTCACGAAGACGAGGATAGTCCGCTCGTATGCCGCAGAGAGGCCAGATCCGGTGGGTCGGCGCTATCTTCGGAACCTGCGCACAGCCACCCTAGAGCTAGACATTCCGCTGCCCATGGCGAAGGCCAACGAGTACTCCCTAGAAGATCCCCTTGCCGCATGGCTGCGCTCCTTTGTGGCAGAGCCTTGGTTTCTCAAGAAATATCCTCTTTATGCAGGGGTACTGGCGAGAATGCGGCCAGTGGCGGACCCGTCCACCAACATCATGGCGGTTTCATTTCACGAAGGACACTTCTACCTCCACGTGAACACAGATTTCTTCCAGACGAACCCCCGCTATCTGCTAGGGGTGCTGCTTCACGAGGTTCACCACATCGTCCTCGGCCACTTGACACACCCGAAGTTTCGCGACCCGGTACACCCCGATCTGATGGAGATCGCCCTGGAGATCTCGGCCAATGAATACATCGATGAGCCGCTTCCAGGAGGGATCTTGCTCCGTGACTACGAACCTCTGGGGCTGCGCCCCCACCAGAGTACGATACGTCGCTACGAGCGCCTGGTGGAGCTACGCCGGCAGGACAAGCTTAAGCTCCCGGCTCAGCTCTGCTTCGTAGACGAGCACCGCTGGGGCAATGTTCCTCTCGTACATCAAGTACCGGTGCAACGGCTCATCGAGGATGCCCTCGCCGACCTGGGCGATGCTCCGGAAACACCTCTGCGTCTTGCCGGAAGAACGCCACAATATCTGCTCCAGCAGCTCAATGTTCAGGGCCCTCCCTTGCCCTTTGACTGGAAAACCGCACTTCGGATGTTCACCTCGCTCCAGCGGACGCCATGCCACAGCTATGCACGACCCAACCGCCGCTTTCCGGGGCGTATGGGGGAGATCCCGGGGCGAGTCTACACCTCCCGAGAGGTCGAGAGACCATCGATTCTGGTAGCCCTCGATACCTCCGGGAGCATGAGCAACAACGATTTGGAGGAGATCGGGCGCCAACTCGCCCAGCTCGCCCAGCATACCCGATTCCTCGTAGCGGAGTGCGACATGGTAATTCACCGAATCTACCCCTTCCCAGGGCGCCTGAGCACGGTCATGGGACGTGGGGGAACGGACCTCCGTCCCGTGTTTGATCCCTGGCTGCTACGATCCCGTCGGGTGCAAGGGGTGGTTTACTTCACCGACGGTCTAGGTCCGTTTCCCGAAGGGGCGCCACCCATTCCAGTGCTCTGGGTGCTCACCGGTCAGGAGCCCTTCCATTGCCCGTGGGGCCAGCAGGTGAGGCTACAACCATCCAGCCACCCGAGTGAGGTCTCCATGAGGACGTTCCCGTCGGCTTAAGTGGCCGATGCTCTTTCCGCTGAGCTACACCCACCGCAAGGTGGGGGTGACAGGATTCGAACCTGCGACCGTCGAACAGTGCGTGTAGGGAGACTTCGATGGGCGGCTGGTACCGGGGAAAGACGAGAGAGCCCGGGAGAACCTGACTAGGGAGTACAACAAGCTCACGTGGCGCGCTCAACGCGGCCATCGGCGTAGCGAGCGAAGCGCTCCTCGCGACCATGGACGGGTCCGTCGCTCCTCCAAGGCCAGCCGCCAAAGCGGGTCCGCTGGTAGTCTCGAAAGGCCTGCTGGATCTCTCCCGGGGTGTTCATCACGAAGGGCCCACTCTGGACCACCGGCTCGCCGATAGGCCTCCCCTGAAGAAGGAGCAACTCTACTCCGTCCTTACCGGCCTCCAAAAGTACATCAAGATTGGGACGGAGAGATACAGCGCAGTGCCATGCCAGATCCCGCCCGGCTACCCGAAGCGCGGAGCCAAGGAAGAAGTAGATCATCCGGTTGGAGGTTCCATGGCCTCGGGGCAGAACCCAGCGAGCGCCAGGAGCCATCTTGATGGTCCAGATGGCCACGTCGTTCTCTGGGCGGGAGGCCCAGGAGTCCGGGGGAGGCGCCGGCGGGACGTGCTCCCCTAGACGACCCGCGACCACAAGAACCTCGATGGTCTTTCCAGAGGCATCTTGGAAGGTGGCTCGTGGGATCTGGTCCCGCCAAAACATGGAGAAGTAAGGATCGACAAATTTGTTGGCTCGGGGCAGGTTGAGCCAGATCTGGAAGAGCTCCAGCGGGTTGGGCCCGGAAGGGTTGAGCAAGGGAAACATCTCGGCATGGACAATACCCCTGCCGGCGGTAAGCCACTGGGTGTCGCCGCCGCCGTACCGAGCGCCAGCGCCGAGAGAGTCAGAGTGGTCGACGAGCCCCCGGCGTACCACCGTCACCGTCTCGAAGCCCCGATGAGGATGTTGAGGAAAGCCGGGCACAACATCGCCATGGTACATGCGCCATCCTTCGCGGGCTTCGAAGTCATTACCGATCTTCCGACCTTCGAGGGAGGCGGCGGGGCCTAGGTGCTCGTTACCCGCCGGGTAGGCGTCGTTGTGGTGAACACAGAAGAGAAACGGGTCCAGTGTCTCCCAGACCAAGCCCAGGGGATAGACGCTGCGGATGGCTTCCTCTGCAGTAGCGAGGGAGGGGTTGGGCTTGGTCATAGCGGGTTCACTCCGACTGCAGGCCGTGAGAGCAGGCGCCGTGGCCAGGGCTCCAAGGAGGGTGCGGCGATCCATGGCACGCAAGGGTAAGGCCACCTGCCGAAGGTACAAGGTTCCGGTCCCGAGATGTTGCGTTGCCTCCTCGCAACGGCATGCACAGTAAAGGGCAGCTTGTTAGTGACGCAATGAAGGCGTCGAGGAGCGCAGCTCCCTGGGTATCCACTACCGTGGAGCCAAGAGGCGGCATGCGACGGATGTCGAGCGACCGGACCCGGAGAGAGAGTACCGAGAGCTCTGGCTTACCAGGGGCGATGACCTGGGCACCAGCCACGCCCAAGTCACCTTGGGTCGGGGCGACGCCGCAGACCTTCATGGAGGAAAAGGGGGTGGAGTAACGGTAGTCAGCGTCACCCAAGCCGGTACCTCCCGGGAGATGACAGAAGGCGCAGTTGGTATGGAGGTAGCTTCGCGCTCGGTCTTGCAGTGGACCTGCACCGAAGGGATCCGGAAGCCGGGGGAGCTGCTCCACGGGGGCCGAGAGTGGTGTTGCCAGCAGGCCGATCTTCTCGAAGGTGGAGAGCTGATGGGCCGTGATCCCAGAAGGGTAGGAGGCGGTGCGGTTAAGCTGAGCTAGCTCTAGGCCGAGGGTGCGTCCAGCCTTCTCCGTGTGGCATCGGAGGCACTGAGCGCTGCTCGGATAGAGCCACACCTGCCCGTCAACAACCTTGGTCTTGCCACCAGGAACGTAGGTAGCGTCGGTCTGAGCGTCATTCCATTCGTAAGAATAGCCAGCCCAATCCCCATCCTGATGGCGGACGAGGAGACGGGTTTCGATGCGCTTGCCCCCAAGGGTGAACTCTTTGGCGACGACGGAGCCTACCGGGAGGTCAAAGTCACCTGCAGCGTTGATGGCGATGGTAGCACCCTCGGGGATAGCGAACCAGCGCTTCTTCTGGGCTCCATCCGACCAGAAGGGAGCGTTGATCTCGTAGGGGATGAGTCCCTCTGTTGGCTTGGTCGGGTCGGTGGTTTCAAAGCAACCGGTGGCACTGAGCTTATCCGGAAAATTCGAGGGCTTCGGTGTATCAGCAGGCACAAGCTTGTGGATTGTCCCGCCGGTGTAGTGAAGCACATAGAGCTCCCCTGCGTTGTCCTCAGCAAAGGAGGAGATGTTAAGACCGCTCTGGAGAAGCTCCTTGCCGGAAGGTTGGCCGGTGACTGGATCCTCTTGGATGGTCCAGATCCTCCCGGAGCCGAAGTCTCCGTAGAGGTAGCGTCCGACTAGCCCTGGGATGGCTTTGCCTCGGTAGACGTAGCCCCCGGTAACGGATACCCCCTGGCTGTGGGGGTACTCGACTACTGGGAGGATCAACCCGGCCTTGTTGCAACCTGTGGCAGGGTGGTAGCAGGCAGTCCCCTCCATGGTCCGCCAGCCATAGTTGCCGCCGAGCTTGATGAGATCGATCTCCTCCCATTTGCCCTGGCCCACGTCGCCGGCCCATAGATCGCCGGTGGCCCGATCGAAGCTGAAACGCCACGGGTTACGGAGCCCCCAGGCAAAGATCTCCGGGAGCCCGCCGCCCTTGGCGAAGGGATTATCCTCGGGAATGGCATAAGGATCACCCCCGTCTACATCGATGCGGATCATCTTGCCGAGGAGTGTCGTCAGCGTCTGTCCTGCGTTGAGAGGATCCCCGGCGGAACCTCCATCCCCCAAGCCCAAATAGAGGAAGCCATCGAGGCCAAAGGCGATCATACCCCCGTTGTGGTTCCCATAAGGTTGATCTTGGGTGAGGATGATTTTCTCTGAGGAAAGGGGGATCGTTTTGCCACCGTCCGTACTGGTGTACCGGGCAACCACCGAACGAAGCCCCTTAGGGCCATGGTCAGTGAAGGAGAGAAAGACATGGCCATTCTGAAGAAACTTGGGGTGGAAAGCCATCCCAAGTAGCCCTGCCTCGTTGGGCCCTGCATCGATGCGGCCCTTGAGGTCCGCGACTGTGGAGAAGGACGAGGGATTAGAGCCCACAAAGGAGCGGATACCGCCTCCCTTCTCCACGACAAAGAAGCGATCGGTATCCCCCGGGGCCTGGAGCATCCACAGCAGGTTGGGGAAGCTGAGCTTGGGGGCGAAGCTCTCCAGCTTGACGGTTGTGTCTGTGGCAGGGTGCTCGAAAGCCAGGCAAGTCTTGTTGGAGGGGCGTACGTCGTAGCCCTTGTCCCCCAAGCAATTGCCCTCCCCGTCGCAGGTCAACGATGCTCCGCAGGATTTCCCCTTGGGTGCCGGTTCAAGGGTGCATTTCCCTCCCTTGCAGACCCCCATGAGGCAAGGTGCATCCACCGCGCACTGTTCTTCCTTGGAACACGGTGTCGCTCCCGCGCTCCCTCCCCCGCCCGCAGCACCTCCCCCACCTGCGATCCCTCCACCTGCTCCTGCGGTTCCCCCGGATGGACTGGGAGAGGAAGGCGATGAAGATTCCTTCTCTCCGCAAGCGAGGAAGCCAACCAGGACGAGGGGTAGGAATAGGAAAGAGGTTCTCACGACTTCAGGGTAGAGCAAATCAGGCGGAGGTCGGGGAACTCCTGATCCGTCCCGCGCTTCCGGTGGGGCTTGCCGACGGTGGTAAAATCCGGCAAGGGCCCGGAGCATGCGACACCTGCTGGGGATCGAAGAGCTCGACACCGACAAGGCGCTTGCGCTGTTGGAGCGGGCGGAGTTCCACGGGAAGGCAGCTCGTACCGGAGAAATCTCACCAGGGAGCCTGCGAGGCAAGATCGTTGTACAGCTCTTTTTCGAGGCATCGACGCGAACGAGGGCATCCTTCGAGGCAGCGGCGAAGAGGTTGGGAGCCGATGTGATCAACCTGAGCCCGTCGAGCAGCAGTGTGACCAAGGGAGAGACGCTGCTGGACACGGCACGGAACCTAGAGGCTATGAAGTCCCATGCCATGGTGCTACGCCACCCAACCTCGGGGGCACCCCACTTCCTCGCACGGCATCTGCGGACGTCCATCGTCAACGCAGGAGACGGCACCCATGAACACCCAACCCAGGCGCTTCTGGATGCCTTCACGATCCGACAGCGCCTAGGGCGTATCGCGGGGGTTCGGGTAGCGATTTGCGGAGATATCTCTCACAGCCGGGTGGCGCGCTCCAATGCACTGCTCCTAGGGAAGCTAGGGGCGGAAGTCCGGGTTGCAGGACCGCGGACTTTGCTCCCCCCACGCTTCGGCGAAGCGTTCGGTGTGCGGGTGTTCGACCGGTTGGAGCCTGCCATGGAAGGCGCAGACGTAGTGATGGCACTCCGAATCCAGCGGGAACGTCTGGTGGGCTCTCTCCTCCCCTCCACGAGGGATTACAGCCGCTCCTTCGGGATCACCCGAGCCCGCATGCGACTTGCAAAACCAGGAGCCTTGGTGATGCATCCAGGGCCAATCAACCGGGGCGTCGAGCTCGAAGGTGCGCTGGCGGATGCTCCGGAGAGCCTAGTATTGGAGCAAGTGGAGGCCGGGGTTGCCGTAAGAGCCGCGGTGCTAGAAGCACTGGAGAGCTGAATCTTCTCAAGAGGCAACATGGTAAGAGGTGGCCATCTTGGACGTGCTCCTCGACCTAACTCCTCTCGATACCCCCTCGCGCCTCCGGGGGATCGGTCACTATGTTGCCTACTTGGGGGCAGCCATGGCGACACTGACCCCTTCCGAAAAGCAGGGCCTGGATATCCGAGGGCTCGTAAGTCTCAGTGGGGAGATCGTAGGCCCTTTGCAATGGAGCGGCACGGACCCCATGCCCTACCCCGTGGGCCAGGGCATGCGCTACATCTGGGATCGCCGTTTCAAGCTGACTGCTTCCTTGCTGAGCCTGCGCCCCCGGCCTCGGCTGCTTCATGTCACCCAAAACCTAGGGACACCCTGGGGCTCTTTGGTGCCCCGAGTAATCACCTGCCATGACATGATCCGCTTGGTGCTTCATGAGCAGTACGTGAAGGCCTCACGCGCTTACCTGGAAGCCTTCCGCCTTGCCGAGCTGGCCCGCTTCTCCCTAGCCCGCCGTGTGATCGCCGTCTCCCGGTACACCGCAGATGATCTGATGCGAGTCCTCAAGGTACCTTCCTCTCGCATTGATGTCGTACATCATGGAGTCGACACCAAACGCTTTCGGCCGCCATCCTCCCCCGACGAAGAAGCGCTCCATCGGGAGCAACGCCGTGCCCTGGGTATCGACCAGAAACCTTACTTTCTCTACGTAGGCGCCGTCGACCCTAGGAAGAAGGCCGAACTGCTCGTGTCAGCCTTTGTGCGCGCCCGCATCCCGGATGTCGACTTGGTCTTTGCAGGGTGGCTCACCGACGACGAGCAACAGCGCCTCCAGGGTATCTGGCGTGCGGAAGGGGGGACCAACCCACTCCGCTTCCTTGGATTCGTGGAGGATGATCTCATGAACGCCCTGATGCATGGTGCGCTCGGGCTGGTCTTTCCCTCGATCTACGAGGGCTTCGGGATGCCGGTCCTGGAAGCTATGGCCGCCGGCTGCCCGGTGATTACCACCTCGGCCACAAGCCTTGGGGAGGTGGCTGGAGACGCTGCGCTCCTTATCCCAGGGAACGACCGGTCCGCCCTTCAGGATACCCTTGTTCGCTTGGTGACTGACAATGTGTTGCGCAGGCAGCTCCGCGAGGCAGGCCTTGCTCGAGCCCAGCAGTTCACCTGGAAGAACACTGCGCTCGGGACCGTCGACTCCTACGCCAAGGCTCTACGAGCCTGAGTAGCCGGGCCCAGAATCCCGTGGAAGGATCTGCGTGTGCTTCGACTCCTCGCTGCCGCTGCCTTCCTCATGTTCCTCACCGGCTGCGACCGCCATCGACCGCCGCAACCTCCCCCCGAGTTTGGTGTGCGCTCTCCCGCTCCAAGCGCTTCCTCGGCTATTCCCCTGGCGTCCGGTTCTTTGGCCCCTCCTGATCCCCTGCCGCCGCCCCCACCGGGGCCACTGCTCGTCGAGGCGGAGGACTTCCTTCCCGAAGGAGGCGGATGGTTTCAGGGAGCCTGGGGAGACAACTACTTCTCCGGATCCTTCGCCAACACCTTTCTCAGCCGTAAAGCATTTCTCGGAGCCGCTCCAGGGACCGGAGGTGCAGTTGCGCGAAAAGAGGTGTGGATCTCGACGCCTGGACGTTACCTCCCGCTGGTTCGCTACGAGTACCCCTATCGCTTTGCAGCTACCTTCCGACTACGGATCGAGCAAGGCGGGAATGTCCTGCTGGACCGGGTGTACGGTCAGCGCCGCTCGCGGAAGGTCTGGGCATTCCGCTCTGGAGTCACGGAAGAGAAGGTGTGGCCCTGGGGGTCCAGTGAGAACCTGGTATGGGAAGGGCAGGAAAACCCCGTTGAGCTAGCGGAAGGACCAGTAATGCTCTCGTTGGTCACGGAGGCGGATCCTCCACCGGCGGCGCGCCGCCATGTCGATGCGATATTGCTCACGACCGATCAGGCCGATGTGGAGGAGCGAATTGCCAAAGAAGGACACCTGCCCCTGGATGGCT
>JANWXX010000590.1 GCA_025057345.1 Polyangiaceae bacterium
GAGAGCTGATCAAGGCGAGCCCCGTCACGTACTGTTGTCAGCGCATGGAGGTCGGCGATGAAATAGAGCGCCTCGCCTTGATCCTGCAGGTCGATAAACTGGCGGATCGCCCCGAAATAATTGCCGATGTGGATCTTGTTGGAGGGCTGGATACCGGACAGGATTCGCATGACGTCACCGCCGGGTATACCACGGCCCTGCGCCCCTCACCCTGTGTAGACCTCGTCCTGCTCGATGCGCGATAGCACCCAGTCGAAGACCCCAGCCGTGACCTTGACGCCACAGCTTCCACAGTTCCCTGCCATGTTGATTTGGCTGAGCGGGGCACCGCAGTTCGGGCAAGTAGGGTCACAGCGAGAGGCTCCCTTCGCTTCTTTGCCCCGAAGGAACGTCCAATACTCGGAGTACCGGCGGATCTTCCCTCGGTCACCCCCCACGACCTGACCCTGCGTGTTCACAGTGTAGTCGATGTTCTGTGCATGGATTCGTACTGTGACCAGATCGTAATGGCCGTCTGTTTCTACCTTGCATAGCTCAAGACGGAGGAGCTGTGGTGATTCACTTACGTTTCGGAGGCCCTGTTTCTTATAGGCTTCAATCCAGTAAACTTGGAGGTAGAACAGGTTGTCGCTCAGGTAGGGCCTCATGGCTGAGAGATCCTGGGCGCTCCAGGCTCGGTGGAACGTATCGAAGATCATTCGGACCCGGTCCTCGAAAGCAGGCCAGGAGAGCTCCGGATCTCGGGCTTGGAGCAAGGTCTGGTTCCGGTTGAGCATTGGGTCAAAGACTGTGGGGAATTCGGTCCCTACCTCCTCGACGGTCCCGGTGAGCATGGGCCCCCGGGCTTCTCGGTTGACCATCTCAATCCGTTGTACACGCCAGTCTAGCTCCTGCTCACCGGTGACTCGCGCATTGCAATAGCGGCAGACCCCCTGAAAGACTTGTTCCAGAGGTGCCCCGCAGTTGGGGCAGCCGATGGTCCGAGCCTGCTCGGGTTTACGCGATGGGTGTCCTGCACTTCGCGTGAGTGTCCACACCTCCTCAACGTACCAAGACTGTTCTCCGTTGGCCCCCACCTCCGTGTAGTTCGCCAAGAACCGCACGGTGATGACCGCCTGGCCCGTGCGTTCCCCGGGAACCCGTACGTCCTCAAACGTCAATGCTCCCACGATGATGTCTCGTACCTCGCCCGCCGGGTAGGCTTGGTAGGCTTGGATCACTTCGGGAGAGAGGTATGCTGCCATCCGGCCAAGATGGTTTCCGCCGCGGCTCCGCTGGACCTCAACATAGAGTGCATACAAGAAATCTTCTAGCAGCACTCGGGAGAAGGTTGGGTCCAGTTCCAGCAGCTTCTGGAAGGACTCCGTTAGGGTGCGCTTGTGGTGGTCATCCACGCTCGGCGGTGAGTACACCGGAGAGTTGCTGGACCAATCGGGCTTCGACGACTGAATCTTCTCATGGATCAGGTAAATACAGACCCCGATACCTACCAAAACCAGGGCCGAGAGCAGGCAGCAGTGGCCTCCTCCTGCACTGTTGCTTTGGTAGGAAGAGCCGGACCCCGTGCTGTACCCGCTTCCGGTGAAGTCGCTGTCGGAGTTGGATCCGCTGCCGGAGGAAGGCTGGTACGTGCTGCCGGAGGAGGGCTTGGAACCGGAGCCCGAGGAGGACTTGTACGTACTGCCGGAAGAAGGTTGGTAGGAGCTCCCCGAGGACGATTTGGAACCCCCAGAAGAGGAGGATCTCGAGCTGCTGGAGCTAGATTTGAAGGTCTGCCCTCCACCGGGGCGCCCGTAGGCGTCGCTGCAGGGAGAGAAGGTTACGAGTCCTAGCGCGAGTGCTACGAGGAGCGCCGTGAGATCCGGAAGGCTCGTCCGCCGTTCGTTCCTCCCCATCTTCCCACCGGAGAGAGGGGCTCTTAGGATGAGGTTTCTTGTCATCATCGCACCTCGTTGGAAAGCTCGTTCACGTCGTCGGCAGTTCTAGGAAGCTGCTTGCTCAGGGGCGGAGCCATGCGCTGCAATCCGTCGAGGAAGCGAGAAAAATTCCCCTGTTCAACCCCCTCTTGCATGCTCTTGAGGGCTTCGCTCCAGGCGCTGTCGAGGCTCGCCGTATCGACCCCAATGTCTGCCGCCACTTCCACACGTTTCTCCAAGAGCGACACGTAGACCAGCACCCCGGTTCGCCCCCTGGTCCGTGATACGCCCATCTCGTAGAAGGCTGCATGAGCAGCGGTCTTCACGTTCTCCTCCCGGAGCTTCCGGGGGGTGAGGATCCGGCGTAGCGGGTCGAGCCCGGCGCTCACCGTTACTCC
The DNA here is from genome assembly GCA_025057345.1 of Polyangiaceae bacterium. Taxonomy (GTDB): domain Bacteria; phylum Myxococcota_A; class Polyangia; order Polyangiales; family Polyangiaceae; genus JANWXX01. Next base: position 2,315 of record JANWXX010000590.1, read on the forward strand.
GGTCAGGAAGAGGAGTACTTCCGCCAAGGGAAAAAGATCCTCGTCGAAGGGTTGAGGGTGGAACAGGAACACCAGCAGGCCCACCAGGGCTA
>JANWXX010000591.1 GCA_025057345.1 Polyangiaceae bacterium
GGAGCAGGAAACCTTGAGGCGTCCAGTGACCCTCCTGCTGCAAGAGGCCCTGGAGGCGCCTGCACAGGAGCGCTTTGAGAAGCTCAAGTCGCTGGGGGATGGCTCCCTCTATGTTGTAGGGATCTTCCAAGAGCACTTGGAAGCACAGGGGGTGGATGCGGGGTATGTGAGTTCTGTAGGGGCCACTGCCTACCGCTCCGCGTCCTCGATGCTCCAGCGAGCAGACCGAAGCGAAGATCTCTTTGGAGAGCTCGCGGCGAAGTTCCACCTGATTGTGCAAGCGCTGCGGGAGGTGGCGGATGCCTTCTTCGCTGGTTCGGCGGTAGGGCCGGAGGGGCTGTTGCGGGTCTATGCTCGCTGGGAGAAGACGGGATCTGTACGCCTAGGTCGAGAGCTAATTGCTCGGGGGGTTGTTCCGGTGCGAGGCGGGGTTGGGATCCACTGATGGGGTTGATCTCGCTGGCGGGACAGGTTCAGCGCAAGCTCCAGTGGCTCTACGCTCTCGACGAGCTGCCCCCTGTCGAGGATTTTGCCTCTCCATGCGGGGAGGACGAGCGGGAGCAGGTGCTTCTTCGGGAGCAGGAGGGGGAGGTGGAGCTAGCGGTACGACTTCCCCCGGAGGGATTGTGCCCGGGGGCTCGGGGGCTCTCCTTTGATGCCGTTTGTCAGGTGATCGAAGGGGTTTCTCACTTTGTCTACCTAGCTTGGCGTATCGGGCAGGATCTTCCGACGACCCATCTGGAGCTGGAGCTTCAGGCAGAGGTGGACAAATTTGCGTTGCTGGCTCTAGACCCCTTCTTGCGTGCGGAACAGCGAATAGTTCAGAGCATTCACGCTAGGCTGTATGAGCAGGTGAGCTACCTTCACGGCGCGGAAACGGAGGAGGGGCGGCGGTATCGGCTAGCAAGCAGGCTGGCGGCGAGGTTCTGGGCCAAGCTAGGGGCACGGAAGGCGGCGAGGGAGGCAACGGTGACGAGGTTGCGTGCATTCCACCGGGGGGGGCAGGCAGAGAAGATTCGGCTGGCGTTGGCGGCCTGACCTGCTTGCGTTAGTGCTCTCCCTCTAGCTCCAGAATGCGGGCATCGATGTCGGCAGAGAGGCGCTCGGCGACCTCCTTGCTGATGGTGCCATGGTGGAGGCACTGCTGAATGGCGTCTTTCTCCACGATGAGAAGCTGGCGGCGCGCGGCAATTTCCTGTTCGAGGCGGATCTCGCTCTTAGCCAGGTGCAGCTCAGCGATCTTTTCCTCAAGTTCCTTGGCTCGCCGGTCGTACTCGGCCTGAATCTCCGAGAGCACGTCGGCAGGGGTCTTTGTAGACATTCTTGCGATGGTACTGCGAGCCTCCTGGACTGCTACCAGATTACCGGTGAGCTGTTCGTATTCGGTCATGTCGGCGCGTTGGGCGACAAGACCCAGCTTTCGGAGCATCGGGGACATGGTGAGGCCCTGGAGCAGAATGGAGACAACGACGACACCGAAGGTAAGGGTGACGAGGGCTTCCCGATGAGGAAAGTCCATCGGGAGCGCCAGCACCAGGACCATGGATAGGCCACCGCGGATACCACCCCAGGTCAGCACGGGAACCCATTTCCAGGGAACCTTCTCCGAGGTGAAGGAGAGGGCTCCGACCGAGAGGGAGACAACCACCGTGCGGGCGACTACCACCGTACCGAAGGCGATGAGGATGGGAGCCATGGAGCGGAGGAGGTGAACCATGTTGACCTCAAGCCCGATGAGAAGGAACACCATCGAGTTGAGAGCGAAGGCCACGTACTCCCAGAACGACTGGACGGCAATGCGGGTGCTGGGGCTCATGCCGGTGCGTGCGGCATAATTCCCGCAGAGCATGCCAGCGACTACGGTGGCGATGACGCCAGAGAAGTGGAAGGCCTCGGCAGCGATGAAGGAGCCGTAGGCGGCGATGGTCGTGAGGGTGATCTCGATCATGGGATCGTCGATGGCCTGAATCAGCTTGGTGATGGTCAGGCCAATGACGCCCCCGATGAAGAGGCCCATACCAACGGTTCGCAGAAAATCGATGGCTGCTGCTGAGGCTGAGAACTGACCACCCGCTAGGATACCCAACAGCAGGGTGAAGGCGACAACGCCAGTGCCGTCATTGAATAGGCTCTCCCCCTCTACCAGCACTGCCAGGCGTTTGGGGGCCCCAAGGGACTTGAAGAGAGCGACGACGGCGATGGGGTCGGTCACTGTGAGCAGTGCTCCGAAGATCAACGTATCCCGGACTGTGAAACCCTCCAGCAGGGGGAACGCTCCAGAGAACGGGAGTAGCACTCCAGCAGAGACGCCGATCCCCGCCACAACGCCAGGGACCGCCAGGGACAAGATGGACCACTTGTTTGACTGAAAGGCCTTGAAATCCATATGGAACGAGGCCTC
>JANWXX010000592.1 GCA_025057345.1 Polyangiaceae bacterium
TGGAAGAAAGACATCAAGCGCTGCTGGGCTTACCATCCGGAGTTCACCATTGCCCACGGGGAGCCTAAGGTGATGCGCTTTTGTATGGATATTTACGAGGCTCCCAATCAGAGGGGGAAGAAGCCTCTGGTGATGCGCTCCTACCCGGAGGCTGCGCGCTGGTGCTTGGATCACGGAAAGCGTCTCTGCTCAGAGCATGAGTGGGAAACCGCTTGTGAGTCCGGTGACGAACGGCCCTGGCTTTACGGGTGGCGGATGGACAAGACCGTCTGCAATAGCGACAAGGCGTGGAAGGCGTTTGACGAGCAGAAGCTCCGGGCTGGCGGTGAAACCGCCCAGAAGGAGGCAGAGCGGCTTTGGCAGGGCGCCCCCTCCGGTACCTACGCCGCCTGCCGCACCGTCCACGGGATTTACGACCTGCTGGGCAACGTAGAAGAGTGGGTTTCGTCCAGCCGTCCACGGAGGTTTCGGGGGGTGCTGATGGGTGGCTTTTGGGCCAAACCCTGGACGGGCTGTCGTGGAACCAACGATGCCCATGAACCTACCCATTTCCGCTTCTATGAGGTGGGCTTTCGATGTTGTCAGGATGCCAGCCCACTTCCCTGAGACTGGCCAACCAGGGGTTTGTCGTTAGGACGCGCTCTTGAACGAGGATGATCCGGTGGTGCCGGAGATAGCAAGGGGGGGCTGCGAGGAACGGTTCATGTGCGATCGGGGGTGGGAGCGCGCGGAAGCCGTGCTAGTAGGAGCAAGCCCGCCGGGATTTTTGTCGTGATCGAACCCCTCATCCCTTACATCACCTTGCCTGAAATCCCCATCTTGCCGGCCTTCGACATGCCGGGGGTGGGTGCCATCGACGCGCTTACCATCAAGCCCTTCGGAGCCCTGGTGGCCACCGGAGTCTATGCGGGCTGGGCTCTGTCGCTCCGGCAGGCCAAACGCCTCGGCCTCGACGTGGAGGTGATGAATTCCTTCATTGCCTGGGTCGTCGGTATCGGCTTCGTTGGCGGCCATGTCTTCGACGTGATCCTCTATCACCCAGACAAGCTGACTAAGGCGGCCTCGCCCATGGCAGCTTTCCAAGAGCTGATCTTCCTGTGGCGTAGCCTCTCCTCTTTCGGCGGTTTTGCAGGCGCTGTCATCGGGCTCTTCCTTTGGAAGTATCGCTTCCGAGTCAGGGAGACGATGCCCTGGGCCGACATCGTGATCAGCGCCTTCCCGCTGAGCTGGGTCTTTGGGCGTTCAGGCTGCTCAGTGGCCCACGACCACCCGGGGCTCCGGTCGGAGGTGTGGTTTGCGGTCCAGTACCCAGGTGGGGGTCGTTTTGATCTGGGCCTGTACGAGATGTTGTTCACGATCCCCTTGGCTCTGACCTTCCTGTACCTGATGCGTAAGCCAAGACCACCAGGGTTCTTTGCTGGGCTCGTGTGTATGGTGTACGCACCGACGCGCTTTGCCCTTGATTTTCTCCGGGCGCAGGATGTAAGGGACGCGGATCCAAGACATCTGGGTCTGACGCCGGCACAGTGGTTGTGCTTCCTCATGCTAGCGGTCGGTGTGTACCTCTACCTCAAAGCGATGAAGGGGGCAGAAGAGGGGGATGATATGCTGCTGCGTGCCCGAGGGGTGGATGCGAGGCTAGTACGAAGGCCTGAGGCGAGCAGTGCCTGAGGCGAAAGATAAGCCACTTGAGCGGCTGGCCCCGCTGGCGGCGGTAGCGCTGGCAGCGGTGGAAGACGCGGGGACGACAGAGGCAGCGCTGGATGCGCTGCTAGAGGCGATGTTCCTACTAGCGCTGGCGGATGGAGAGCTGGACGAGGAGGAGGTGAGACAGATGGCTGGGGCGTGCAAGAGGCTGTTGGGACCGCTGGTGGAGGCGGATCTGGAGGGGCTGTTCCTCTACTGGTCCGCAGCCATTGCTGAGGAGGGATGGGAGCGACGGATGCGTCGAATTTCGGCGGAGGTCGCAGGAACGGCGCTAGCAGAGCCGGCATTTCGATTGGCGGTGCTGGTAGCTCTGGCGGATGGGCGGATCGCACCGGATGAGGCGGAGGGGATTGACCTGATGGCGCAGGCTCTGGGGATTCGCCCCGACAGCGCCGCTCACATCGTGCAAGACGTCGTCCGCAACCTCTTTGGAGCGCGGCCCTAACCTGTTGTCAGGCATTCTCATGGATATCCTTCACGTTGCTACCGAACTCGCTCCCTTCGCCAAGGTCGGAGGGCTCGCCGACGTTGTCGCGGCGATAACCAAGCACCTCAAAATCCAGGGGCACAAGGTTTCTCTGGTGCTACCTCGCTATCTATCCCTGGAGCAAGGGGGGTTGCTACTAGCACGGCGCCTCTCCCCGCTGTGCTTTGTACATGCAGGAAAAGCTCGGGAAGTTACCCTCTACGACG
>JANWXX010000593.1 GCA_025057345.1 Polyangiaceae bacterium
GATCAGCAGGTTTTTTTGCGCCATCTCTGGCTGGAGAGTCGGGAACTGCCTGCGTATATCTTGGGGAGCATTGAACAGCAGCGGGCCTCGTTGCAAAACCTCGGTGACGGGCTGGGTGGTGAGGAGGGTGCGACAGAACGCTTCGAACTCTGCCGCCGCAATCTGCCCTGTGACCACCATACGCTCGATCATCCAGGACTGCGGGGCGAGCAGGAGAACACCGACTCCGCGACAGGGCACGGCCTTGATCACGGCGTCAGCGAAGTGCTGCAGCAGGTGGGGAAGATCGAGGGTGAGCAGTGTTTGTTGAATTGTGGAGAGCTGCACGGCGATTGCGCGCTCCGCCTGTGCACGGCGGGTACGGAGACGCTCACGGCTGAGCAGGATCCCGCCGAGAAAGAGCCCCAGGAGAAGGCCACAGGACATCCCCGCTCTCGGTACAGCGAGCGGAGATTGTGCGTCAGCGACGAAGGAACAGAACGCAACAGCAAGAAGTGCTCCACCGCCGAGCAAGGACCACCAGAGGAGCCCCCTGTTGCTCTGTCTCGCTCCGCTAGACTGCCTCGGCATAGAGAGACCGCTGCGTGCGGACGACAAGGGTATTTTCCTCATACGTGGGTTCTTTCTTTACTCTCGCCTCCCCCCCCTTGTCCAGCGTGCTCTCTCTCCTGGCGAGGAGAGCAGTATGGAAACTTTTCATGGCCGGGGGGGGATGGCAGCTAAAGCGAAAGGAAAAACAGCCGATCCTGCACTAGCGCACTGCCGTGTCCGGGGGAGAAAGGGGGCCGACACGTGCACGGAGATCTCGATGGGCGACGCTGGCCTCTCACGATTGAGCCCGACCATACTCCCGGCAGACCTTCGGTTTGCCTCCAACCGCGCGATGGGGGAAAGCGTGAAGCCCGTCTCGGCTGGCCTGAGCATCCTCTATGCGATTTTCGTGCTCGCTCATCTGTGGATGCTCCCTCGGGCTATTGCTGTTCCATTGAGCCTGGTCGCTGCTGCTATGGCAGTCCTCTTTTTGTCTCTTTATGCCCTTCTCCGGCGTCGAGCTGTACCCGGCCGTTGGGCGCACCCAATCGGAGTCGGGATGGTGGGGGGAGTCCTCGCCCACAGTAGCGTGCAGGTGGTGCTGACCGCTGACCTGCAGCACACGACCAATTTTCTCTTGCTCGCCGTCGGCGCCGGAGCGTTCCTGTTCTCCGTTTTCTGGCTTGTGTTCGTGCTCACCCTTGTATGGGTCAGCTGGGGAGGAGTGGTCTGGATGATCGCTCCGCCTGCTGCCTGGGGCGATTTTGCCTGGGCCTTGCTCCTTGCGTGCGTGCTTTCGGCGGTGGTGTTTGTGGTCCGCATGCGGATGTATGCACGCGTACAGGCGTTGCAGAGTGCGGCCCAAGATATCACCTCGAGAAAGGTCATCGAACAGCAGCGGGCAGATTTTTTTGCCATGCTCACGCACGATATTCGCAATCCCCTGGGGGTGATCCTTGGTGATGCCGAGTTGCTGCTGGAGGAGATGCAGACAGCGGCAGAAGCCTCAGAGCGGAGACAGGTGTTGCAACGGCTGCGTGCCAACCTGCTCACGGTTCACTCCTTGCTCGCTAACTACCTCGACCTCGCTCGCATCGAAGCTGGCCAGCTGACGTTGGTCCGCACGCCGGTAGCCCTCAATCCCCTGCTCCGTCAGGTCGCGCAGCAGTATGAACCTGAAGCGCAGCACAAATCTTTGCGCTTCACGATGCGCCTGCAGGAGGACTTGCCTCTGGTAGAAGGGGATGCCATCGCGCTGGAGCGGGTATTCGCGAATCTGCTCCTCAACGCGTTCAAATTCTCCCCTGCAGGGGGACGGGTAACGGTGGACTCTCAGGCGTACGAGAACGAAGTGAGAGTCACCGTAGCTGACAATGGACCAGGGATCGCCCCAGATGAACTTCCCTTGCTGTTCGAAAAATATCGGCGAGCTCATCACGCTCGCTTGCAGGCAGGAACAGGATTGGGCCTCTTTATCGTCAAGACCCTGGTAGAGGCGCAGGGCGGAAGGATCGAGGTGGAGAGTGTGCCGGGCGAGGGCACCCGGTTTTCGGTCTCCCTTCCCGCGGCTTCCTTTTCCTCTTCGGCTGCGCTATAGGGGAGCGGGTTCACCGGAACGCGGTCGCCAAGGAGGAAACAGTATGCTGTTTATGTTGAAGGCCCAACTCACAAAACCACAGAATCTCTCGAATAAAGAGTTCTACGGTGTGTGGCTCAAAGAAGCAGAGGCTGCCGTTGCTGCGCTCAAGGCCGGAGTCATCAAAGCGCTGTGGAAGGTCCCCGGCCAAACCCAAGTGATCGCGGTCCTCGAGGTCGATTCAGCAGACGCTCTGGAATCCGCCATCCTCAATCTCCCGATCTGGAAACTC
>JANWXX010000594.1 GCA_025057345.1 Polyangiaceae bacterium
GTGCGCGAGGCGGTTCGGACCTTTCTTGCAAACCCCAGTGTTCCTCGGCACTTGGCCCTGGGTGCGTAACTCCTAAGGAGATCACGGCCCAGTGAGCAAAGCACGGGTCGCTGCATGAGAGGGGCGCTCCAGCACTTCGCTAGGATCCCCCTCCTCCACGATGCGTCCCTGATCAAGCACGTGGACTCGTCGGGCCAGCCTCCGAACCAGGGAGAGGGAGTGGGTCACGAGCAGCAGCGTGAGCCCGTCGGCGGCAAGTTGCTCAAAGAGAGAAGCCAGTTCCTGCACCCGAGCCGGATCAAGGGCACTGGTGGGCTCGTCCAAAAGCAGCATTTCCGGATCCACCATCAGCGCTCGAGCAATGGCCACCCGTTGTTGCTGCCCTCCAGAGAGCCGGATTGGATAAGCTTCTTCCTTTCCCTCAAGGCCGACGCGGGCGAGCTGTTCCCGGGCCCGTTCCTCCGCCTGCCTCCGAGGTATCCCGTGAGAGCGTACCGGCGCCAAGGTGAGGTTCTCTAGCGTCGTGAGATGAGGGAACAAGTGGTACTGTTGAAAGACGAACCCCACCCGCCGCCGAACCGCTCGTAGAAGTGTTGCATCGCGCCCCTCCTCGACCCGGGGAGGGAGCACCAGATCCCCCAGCCGAACCTCCCCCTCCTCGAAGGGCTCCAACCCCACAAGGCATCGGAGCAGCGTACTTTTCCCACCCCCTGAGGCGCCCACCAAGGCTGCCGTCACCCCTCGCTCCACGGTGAGATCCAAACCATCCAAGATTGGGGTGTTCCTATGGAACTTCCGGATACGATGAACACGAATCATCGCTGCTCCTCCGGGCGGAGGCGAGTCTCCAGGCGCCTCGACAGCAGGGCTAGCGGGTAACTCATCAAGAGGTAGAGCAAAGCTGTCAGCGCCATCAGCTCCAGCGTAGCTTGCGTACTTTGGGAGAGGACGCTGAAGCGCTTGGTGAGTTCGACCAAAGTGATCACGGAGCAAACGCTTGTGTCCTTGAACAGGGCGATGAAGTCGCTCACCATCGGGGGGATCACCGCTCGGATCGCTTGAGGCAACACCACCCACCGAATCGCTTGACCACGGGACATCCCCAAGGCTAGCGCTGCCTCCACCTGCCCCTGAGGAACCGCCTGGAGCCCGGCTCTGTAGATCTCCGCTTCGTAAGCCGAATAGTTCACTGCCAGCCCCAGTACACCGGTCCAAAATGCAGGGAGCACTACACCCACCTCCGGCAATACAAAGAAGACGAAGTAGAGCTGGAGCATGAGGGGCGTCCCCCGGAGCAGCTCTACCCAAGCACTAAGCACCCACCGCAGCGGTGCAGGACCGTAGCGCCTCCCCAGGGCAATCAGCAGCCCCATCCCCACCGCCAGCGGGAAGGAGAGCAACGACAGCGCCACCGTCAACCCTGCCGAGCGCAGCAGTACTCCTCCGTAAGCCTCCACAACCGCCCACCCCCGCTTGCGCTCCCCTGCAGTGACTGGGCTTGGGGGGGGAACAGGAGGCCCCCCCCTATCCACAACGGGGGTGGGTGAAGACGAGGAGGGAGAGGGGAGCGGAGACGGACGCTCGGCCATGAGGCCATAAGCCCGGAGGATGCGCTCGAGAGAACCATCCCGTCGCGCCTCATCAAGAGCTGCATCCAGAGCCTCGATAAGCCTGCGCTGCCCTTTGCGAGCATAGATGACGTAACTCCCTGGAGCCACCGGCTCCCCGATAGGGATTAGCTTGGGAAAGCGAGGTCCATAGAAGGAGACGATGGGGGTATCCTGAAGCGTTGCATCAAGCTTGCCGGTTTCGACCTCCCGCATGGAGTCGGTGCTGCCGTCATAGGAAGATACGCGACACCGGTCCGCACAAAAGCGCCGGAGATAGGACTCGGCAGCAGAACCCGTGAGAGCGCCTACGTGGGCTCGGCTAGTACGTAGATCCTCCCAGGAGTGCAAGTTCCCACCTCGTCGTACTAGGAGCTGAAGTCCGTAGCCGAGGTAAGGCTGGCCTGCCTCCATGGTGGCTGCATGAGAAGGGGTGAGTTCATAACCGTTGAGGATGATGTGAATCTTCCTGGTGCGTAGGAGATCAGGGAGGCGGTCCCAGGGGCCCTGGACGAACTCAGCGCGGACACCGATGCGCCGAGCGAGATCAGAAGCGAGGTCGACTTCAAAACCCGTGACGAGGGAGGGCTGATCGTCGCGAGGATAGATGTAGGGCCCTCCCCCTTCCTGATCCCCACCCCAGCGGAGGACACCACCACGGCGAACCTCTTCCAGATCATCTGCATAGGCAGCAGAAGGCGCGAAGAATGTGACGAACAGGAGGAGCCAAGCGACCAGACGGAGCACAGGGGTCACGGCAGGAAGCCAACCTCGGAAAACAAGGG
>JANWXX010000595.1 GCA_025057345.1 Polyangiaceae bacterium
AAATCCACTACACTCATAGCTAGAGGAGGCTATCATCGTAGGGGAATCCTCTATAGAAAAAATGTTCTCCTATGAGCGATGCTTCCTCCTAAGGTTGTTGGAGCTCTAAACGTTACGAGGCGGAGCTCTCCTGGATGAAGTGGCTGCGCTCGCGGATGGTGGTCCAGCGACGGAGGATATCAATGGTTTGGGGGTCGTTACGGCGCAGTAGGGTAAAGAGGTAATCTTGGATTCCTTTGTGAACAGCGCAGAGATTACTCTCGCGCATGCGGCCCCAGATGCTGCCTTGGGAGCGGTAGTTGTGCTCAGGGACGATGCCGCAGTAGGGGTTGTAGGTGCAATTGACACAGTCCGGCTGAGCATCCAGGTTCGAAGCGAGGGTCAGGGCCCGGACGGTTTCGTGGGTCATCAACTCGCGATACGTGGAGGTGCGGACGTCGCCGATGCAGAAGAAGTCGTCGCCGGTCTTACCCAACATACGGCCTTCGTCGCTTGTATAGATCTTCCCATCGTAGCTATAGGCGAGCTGGCCGATGCCTGCACCTCCTGGAGAGCGTACATCAAGGAAGTTAGGATCATCATCGCCAAGGATCTTGGTGAGAAAGATGGCCGCGAAGCGTTCGAGGACTTGGGTACCCTGGCGGTTCAGCTCAAGAATGTAGTCGGTGGCTTGACGGTAGAATTCGAGGTACCTCGAACGGGGGTACTCGGTAGTTCTTGCGGTTTTTTGGGCCCAGCCGAAAGGGTCCAGAGGGCGGATGAAGATAGCGCGACAGCCCAAGTCTACGTAGGTGTCGACCAGCTCCTTGGGGTAGTCAAGGATGGCTCGTGTTGTCGTGAGCAGGGCCTCCACATGGTAGAGAACTGGGTCCAAGCCAAGCTTCTGGTAGGCCTCGTTGATGCGTCGTATCCAACGGACTGACTCCTGCCATGCGTTGCCTCCGGCCAGAATCCGCTGCTTGTTGTGGATCGCTTCGGGCCCGTCGATGCTGGTACAAATCTGCACTTTGTGATCGAGAAGGAACTTCAGTTTCTCCTCGTCCATCAAGGACAAGTTGGAAACCATAGTGAACTCCAGGCGCTTGCCGTAGGCCCGGTTCTTCACCAGGGCATGTTGGATGATGTGCTTTACCACCGGGAAGTTCACCAGCGGCTCCCCTCCCTGGAACTCGATGGTTACGGAGGGCGAGGTCGTCTGGAGCGCCAGCTCTACAGCTTTCTCCCCGATCTCGGGGGTCATGTCCGTGGAGGTTTCGGTCATGTCGGCGCGGGCCGCGTGGCAATAGACACAGCTCTCGTTGCATCGGAGCGTCACCACCATCACATGGAGGTTGGGTCCTGCGTCCAAGAAGCGCTTCTTGCGCTGGAGCCGTTCCGCTGCCTGGTCTGGGTCGATCCGGTTTCGGACGAATCCTCGTGATGCCAAGCGCTCGTAGAGCGGCGATCCCTCGCCAACCTCGCCCCGCACCATCGCGAGGAACTCATCCTTGCTCACGAACACCCAATCCCCGAGGTAACTGGTGAGCAGTACCTCTCCGTCGACCTCCCGGTAGCGGAATGCCGCCCAGGGGGAGGGGGTCGCTGGTCGTCTTCCCACGTGGAGGAGAGGGATCATAGTGTTCCTCCCTTCCGGGCTTGGCCCCCTCGCTCAATGGTCAGCCCCAGAGCATAGTTGGAGAGTTCTCGGGCCAGCCGTTCCTCTCGGGGAGCGCTTGTTGCGGTCACTCGTATCACCCAGCGCCCCTCCTCCTCGGCACGCTCCAGGGTACCGAAGCGCTCATAGACCTTGAGTGCCTCGTCCAGTGCAAAGCCGTCGTAGAGTTCCTTGTGGAAGGTGAGGGTGATCAAGGGGTTTCTCCTTCCTTCGAGGGAGCTGTTTCTTCCTGGTTCTTCCCCTCTTCCTCGGGTTTCTTCTTCTTGTACTTTTCCTCCCAACTCATGGCGATGCCAAGGGGGTCTTCGAAGGCTTCCCCCGATGGGTCCAGGTTCAGGAGATCATCGAGCCCTGGAGGGCCGGCGCTCCCGATGGCAGCGCGTGCGGAGATCCGCTCAATGAGAGCACGGTTCTCCTCAAGGATCTGCCGACGCCAGGCTTGCCCGAGCAGCTCGTTCTCGAACTCTCCGGCAAGCTCCTCCAAGGAGGCTGTCGTCGTGGGCTTGAGGCGGAGCTGGACGGAAACTCGGCCGGAAGAAGGGCGGTCCAGATGAAGGTAGCACCGATCCAGGAAGATGTAGGCAGCCCCGTAGATGGCATCGCGGGGGTAGAGAGCTTCATCGAATTCCAGGGAAACAGCTCGATCACTTTGGGAGATGGAGAGGTCACTCATGAGGGGCTCGGAGGGGGGGTAAGTGCCTTGGGGGTGCCCTTGGCGAGAGGATTGAG
>JANWXX010000596.1 GCA_025057345.1 Polyangiaceae bacterium
TTGGCCTTCTATCGTGGCTCAGGTATTGGCGCGGTCAACCATTCCCTGAGGCATGACAGAAAGAGTTGCATCTACAGGGGGGTCGGTTAGCCTGTCAAGGCCTTGAAGTCTTCCCCTACCTCCTGTTTTCCAGAAACTCTCCGGACGCCCACTGGGTTTGTCGCTCTTGATGAGTTGATCGGGCAGCTGGATGCATGGGGGGGCCATGTAGCTTCCCTTGCGGATACCGCTTTGCTGGTTCCGCTCTGCCGCCATCTCACAAGGCGCCACCTCACAGGGCCACGGGGGGGCAGGCCCTTGGTCGTGGTTCCCAAACCACCAGGGGGGAGCCTCTGGCGAGAGGTTGCCTTTCGTCTCGGGCATAGTGCCCTCTCCAGCGATGTCGAAGTGGCTGCCCAGCAGCTTGGGATATTGCTTCTTGACCAAGGGGCCTCAGTTGTCGGGCGCCTTGCTTCAGATTCTGTGTGGGATCGCAGCGTGGCCGATCTGTTGCCCAGGTTTCTCCAGGGGGGCAAGGCGTGCCTAGTCTTGCTGCTGCTGGTGCCGGGAGACGTGAGACCAACAGGTTGGTCCGATCCGATGGAGGTAGATGCCATTCTGCCCGAAGAGGGGCTACGGCGCTGGTGGGAGGCGCTCTGCGCCGAGGGGCTGCGGCGTTCTCGGCTGGAGAACTTTCAGGGGGTTGCTGCTTTGGAACAACGCTGGGGGCAAGTGCTGCTCGCTGTGGGAGGCTCTGAGGAGTTCCCCGTACGTCGACCACTTCAGGGGCTTTCCTGCGAAGATGCAAGGCTGGTACGAAGGCTCCAGCTTGCAGGGCGACCCTGGCCGCTGTCGTTGCTTGGATCCCTAGGGGGGGACATCAAGGGGCTGCGCAGGCTCCTGGATGCGAGGGTGGTTGTCCAGGGGGAGGGAGCGCTGCTGCGCTGTATTGATGAGCTGGAGGAAATCCCGGGAGACGACGAAGATGAAAGAACGGTCGCGCAGGCGTTGCGTCGGCATTTTCCCAGGGATCCATGGGCTCAAGAACGCGCTGCGAGGCTTCTTGCTCGGAGTGGTGCGCTGGCCGAGGCGGAAGCAGCTCATGTGCAGGCGATCTGTTGTGCAGACGATGTAATTGCCTGTGCCGACCTTTGGGCTAGCTGGAAACAGACAGTGGGCGAGTTGCCTCTCAAAGAGCGCCACGGTTGTTGCCTTCGTAGCGCTGAACTGGCGCTGGCCCGAGGAGACGCCGATAGTGCAGTGGACTGGGCGGAGCAGGCGGTAGCGTTGCGTCCAGAGGATCACCAATCTCAGGAAACACTGGGCCGGTCGTTGCTGGGTCGAGGCGATCTGGTGGGAGCTGACGTAGCCTTTGCTCGTGCTCTGGAGACTGCCCGGAGCCCCGAGGAGAAGGGAGCTATCCTGGCCGGAAGGGCCGAGGTTCGCTACGCTCAGGGGCGTCTCGACGAGGCAGCTGCCCTGGCTCACGAAGCCCAGAATCTTGCACCCAACTCCCCCTGTGCCCTCACTGCGCGGAATACCCTAGGGAAGCTGCTTCTGGCCAGGGGGCTTTGGGATAGGGCTGAGGAGCACTTCGCCGCGGACGCTGCCTTTGCAGCTCGACTCTCGGATCTATCGGCCCAGCTTCGCGCTCGGTTGAACCGGGCTATCGCCGTGATGTCTAGCGGGCGTCTGCATGAAGCCCGGCCCATGCTCGAGGCGGTACTTAACGAGGGGCGCCAGCATCAGGATGAACGTGCGGTAGCCTTTGCTCTCTCCAACCTAGCGGTGCTGGCTATGAACCGCCACGAGTATGGCGAGGCGCTCCAGCTCAGCGAGCAAGCTATTGGAATCCGTCGTCGTATGGGCGAGCGTTTGGGGCTAGCCCGGGTGATCACCAACCTCGCTGAGCTGCGGCTGCGCCTCGGTTTGCTGGACGAGGCCCAGCAGACTCTCTCCTTCGGACGGCTTGCTGTATCCCGCGGAGCCACCTTGCCTAGGAACGCTCACTTCGCGCTGATTGCGGCTCGGATCCACCTAGCCCGTGGTCACACGTTGCTGGCTTCCCGGGAGCTGGTCGCTGCTCTGGCGGGGGCCGGCGGATCCAGCGACGGAGATATGCTCGATGAATGCTACCGAGTGGGTGCTAGGATTGCTCTGGAAGAAGGGGATCTGGAACGTGCGAAGGCAGAGATCGAGCTTGCGGAACAACACGCCTCAACTCCCTACGCACAGGCCGAGATCGCCCTACTCCGCGCTCAGTTGCTGAGAGCGGCGGGGCAGCCTTGCGGGGAGGCAGCCCAACGGGCGGTGCAGCTCGCTCGTCGTGCCGGGGACGAGGAGTTTCTCCGGGAGGCGTACACGCTGGCTGCTCAGATTGCTCGGGCCGAGGGGCAG
>JANWXX010000597.1 GCA_025057345.1 Polyangiaceae bacterium
GTTGACCCGTTGGCGGATCTCGGCTGCAAGGGATGGCTCTCGGGGCTCGATCAGGTCTGCTACCCGGGGCAGGATGGCGATGGCCATCTGGGTGTTGGGAACGCTCTCGCCCTTCTCCACCGCCAGCAGTTTGTCCTTGGCCTCGAAGGTGATTCCATCGCTCCAGTCTCCGGTCTGGAGCCGGATGAGCCCATGCTCTCCGGTGCCTACCTTGTCGAAAAGGTGACGTACTGCATCGACTAGGTGCATCGCTACGGTGGCTCCAGGGACCGACTCCCGGGGATAGTAGGGTGCTGGTGCGTCAAGAAAGGCCAGGTCACCAGTGGCGCTCACGTACTCGGAGAGCCCCCAGAGAAAGAACAGATCTAGATCGCTGGGGGCAGAGTGAATTCCCGCATCATCCAGCATCCCGTGGCCTTGGAAGGCATAGGAAATCCGCCGGTCAGCACCGAAGGTGATCCCCATGTTGAGCAGCAGCTCGTCCCGGGCCAGCTCCGGGTGGGTGTAGATGAGCGGCAGGGCGAAGAGACCCAGATCCCTTGCGGCACCATCGGCCCCGTGGAGGTAGAGGTACGCAGATCCCTGGGGGACCACCCTTGTCTGCCAATACTCTCGCTGCCCCACGGATGCTTCGATCTGGTAGGTGTTCCAGGCCATCTCCCGGTGCAGGAAGGGCTCCTCCTCTGTGGCAAGGTAGAACAAACGCGGCCTCAGCTTCGCTGCATAGTCCGCCCGCAAATCGGTGGTCGCCCAAGAGGGGTCGAGTACCGGTGGCTGACCCCAGGGGGCATAGCCGTACGCAAAGCGTAGCGCACGCTGCTCGCCCGGGGCGAGCTGAAGGTCGGTGCGCAGGACGAACATGCGGGGCTGTCCTCCTCCGCTTCTCCGAACCCCTACGATGCCTCCTTGGACTCCAGCTCCCAGGGCACGGCCTGTCACCTGAGATGGAGCCCCCGGCCCCCCCTCGCCAAAGAATGCCTCTTGGTCCACGAACACGTCGTTCACGTTCCCGGAGAGTGCAGCGAGGAACGGGTTTCCTGGGTAATAGTCCGTAGGGTCGGGCTTCTCTGGAGGGGGAGGTACAACGCCGGAACCATGGTAGCGAGCAAGCCGCAGCAACCGCATCGCCGGATCGTAGTACACCTCCTCGTCGAACAGCTCGTTGCGTTTGTCCCGCGCATCCCTGGCCTTTTGCGGTGCTGAGGTCACCGTGGAGCCGGAGACGAGCCAGTTGATCTCCATGCTGCGGCGACCCACATCCCAGTACTCGTAGTACCGGATCACACGAGGCGTGGCGGACCGATTCTCCAGCGTCACCTCGGCTACCACCACAGGGGCATCCCCTGCAGGCGCCACTACTCTCCTCCGCGACCGTAGCCCTCGGTAATCCGTGGTGTACTCCGCATACCCCATCCCAAAGCGCCGAGACGACTGCGCCCCCGCAGGGCGCCAGCGGTACGCGGTGCTCCAGGTTTCCTCTCCGTCGTCGATGTAGCCAAAGCCCCCGGCGAAGTTCCGCCGCGTCTCATCCATCTTATTCAGGTACTCGACCCCCCGATCCTGGGTGACCACCTCCACGTACCCGTCGTTGAAGGCGAGGACATTGATCCGCTCGTTCCCTAGGGCTGCCCAGTGGTCACGTCGGTCGAGCTTCTCTGTATTGGCAAAGAAGGCTCGCTCATCTTTCCACTGATCCAACCCATAGTCATAGGCAGGTAGGCCAAGGTCGTCGATGACCCATTGGCCGAAGATGCCTCCACCGGTGGAGCAGGGGACGAAGCGCGTCGGATCATCCAGGTCCGGTGGAGTGCAGGACTCTGCGGGGGGGATGTAGGGAGCCTCCGGAGCCACCGGGTCATCGATGGCTGGGTCGTAGCCGCGGAGCCCTGCGCCGGGGGCCTCCCTGTCCTCACAGGAGGTCGCGAGTACCACAGGAAGGAGACATACTGCCAGGAGCCTTCGCATGGCAGGAGGATACCTTGGTCTTGATCCAGGAGGTCGACGACTCCTGCGGTCCCCGGAGAATGGCTCCTGGGTGTCCAAGCTGTTAGCCTTGTTCTCGTGACGTCCTGGTACCGAGCCCTCGCGCTCCTGCTGCTAGCTTCCTGTGGAACTGGGGCCTCTCCCGCAGGGGGGGATCGGGATCTGCCCAACGCCCATGCAGGGCCTTTTCGGC
Organism: Polyangiaceae bacterium; assembly: GCA_025057345.1. Lineage (GTDB taxonomy): Bacteria > Myxococcota_A > Polyangia > Polyangiales > Polyangiaceae > JANWXX01. Next base: position 2,177 of record JANWXX010000597.1, read on the forward strand.
TCTTGCGGGCGGAGGAAATGAAGGGGCGCGCCCCCTTTGTCCTCGAGCGGAGTGCTCCTTGGGAAGGTCCGGCGGTGCTGGATCTGGACGACGACCCTAGGACCATGGGCGTGGCGGTGTACGTATCCTGGGGGACAGCCTCGACGATCCATCGCTTTGAGCTACCCGATGGGCGAAGCCTGGAGGGCAACGGGGTC
>JANWXX010000598.1 GCA_025057345.1 Polyangiaceae bacterium
AAGGAGTGAGGTGGCCAGGAGGCGTGCTCGAAGGGGAGCATCCCCGGAGGTGGCGGTGAGTCCTGGAGCACTGCGTGCATTCGTCGGTCTGCTACCGGAGAACGGTTGGTCATGGTTGGCGGCAACAGGGTCGCTGGCGCTGACGGCAGGGCTCGTGATGCGGAGAGGAAACCGGACGTTGCGGCTGGTGAGCGGAGTAGCCATGGGATTGGGGGGGGGGTTGCTTGGTCGTGGCGGTGCCACAGCAGCCTACGCTCGGTATCTACGCCTGGAAGTGGGGCTCGGCGTGGTGGTGGTCGAGGAGGCTCGAGTGGTGGACGAGCGTGGGGTGCCAACGACACAACCTAGCCTCCCCGAGGCTGCACGAGTAGATATCCTGGAGCGCAAAGGTGGTCTGTTGCGGGTCCGCTGGGGGGAGGTTTCTGGCTATACTGGTGCACAGAACGTCCGTATTGTGGGACCACACAAGCCTTGATTTGCCCTCCGCTCCAGCCATGAGAGCTTTCTATGGGCATGGAGGGTGGGATCCTCCACGACCTCTACCATCTCGCCATCCTATCCAGTCACCTTATATGCTGGGGAGCCTCCGAGGTTACCAGGGGGGTTTCCACCATCATGTGCTCCGGCAGTTCACGACAGGGTCTGATCCTTGTGGTAGACGACGAGCGAGCGCTCCGTCAGGCCATCCGTACCCTCTTGGAGAGCGAAGGGCATCAGGTGCTGGAGGCGGCCAATGGCAGGGATGCACTGGAGATCGTGCAAGAGCACGGTGTTAGGATCGATCTAGTGCTCCTCGACCTGCAGATGCCCGAGATGGACGGCGGGGAAACCCTTGCTGCCTTGAGGGCTATCGATCCTTCGATTCGAATTCTTCTTTCCAGCGGGTTCGATACCGTTGAGATCCTTGACCGCGTCCGAGATCAGGTTTCCGGTGTGCTCTCCAAGCCGTTCCGTGCCGCCGAATTGTTGCGTGCCGTCCAGGAAGCACTGGCCGCACCGAGGGTCGGCTAAGCCATGATGGCAACCGAGCCGATGGGTTCGCCAGCGAACATCGTCCTGGGTCGCCAGTGGTTGATCGAGTGCGATGGGGTAGCACCGGCGTTCCTTGATGATGCAACCTTCCTGGAGCAGCTCTTCGTGGCGGCTGCCCAGGCTGCAGGGGCTACGGTCCTCAGAGCGCTGTTCCACCGCTTCGAGCCTCAGGGGGTCAGCGGAGTGGTGATTCTGGCGGAGAGTCACCTCACGGTTCACACCTGGCCTGAGTACCGTTATGCAGCGGTTGATCTCTTCTCCTGCAGCGATCGTATCCGGGTTGAACCGGTTGTGACAGTGCTCCGTACCGGACTCTGCTCGGAAGACATCCGGGTGATGGCGCTTCTGCCCCGGGGCGTCGTCGAACGTACGCCGTGCCCCTTGGCCCCGGAGCCAGTGCTCTCTTGGAGGGCCCGCCACGAGGCACTCGCTCCTGCCATGATGCACCTTTCGGTCGATGTGGAGGGCTGTCCAGCCACACTCCTTTCCTCCGATAGTGTGTCGGCACTGCTGACCTTGGTTAGCGCAGCCCTCGGAGGGCTCCCGGTTGACCCACCCTTGCTGCGGGAAGTCGAGGGAATCTGCACCCTCCTCACTACCTTCTCGGGGGGGCACCTGACTGCTCAGCTTAGCCCTAGCGAGGGGACTGCCCGGATCGACCTCCTTGCCGGTCGTTTTGTCGACCCTGTTCCTTTGGCACTCCAGCTTCGCAAGCTTCTTGGCGGGCGTCACCATGCACTGAGTTGCCAGTTCCGGGGGTGAGGTAACTTCTCTGGTAGCTTTTTGAGAGCCAGAAAGAATGCCTCTTTGCGGGCAGATGCCTGCTTTTGAAGACCATCCTGCTTTTTTCGTGCCTCGGCGAGGCGATCCTCGGCAGCAAGGAGACGACGGACGAAGGGGTTCTGTTCGGGACGCTGGCTGCGGTCGCCACCGAGAGCTTCCAAGTTCTTCCGGAGTCGCTCAATCTCCTCCTGAATTTCGCTGATTTCCGTCGAGATCGCATCCAGGGACTTCTTGGTTTCTACCTCCTCGGAACGGCGGGCGGCCAGGGTACGCAGTGCGGCTTTTTCCTCCATGCTGAGCCGGGGTGCCTGAGCGAGTGTTTCGAGACGGTCGGGGTCCAATTGCTCGGCTGAGTTTCGTTGGACCAGTCCCTCAACGGAGGTAAGGGTGCGCTCAATCTTCTCTTTGGGCCTAAGACGGAAGATGGCGACAGGTTTGTTCTGGGCAGTGTCATAGTCCAGGTCATCAGCTCCGGTTACCTTGGCATTGGAGTGGAGACGAAGCGCTAGATAGACAGATCGCGGGAGGGGGCTCCGGTTTTG
>JANWXX010000599.1 GCA_025057345.1 Polyangiaceae bacterium
CACCTCCTCTCCGACAAGTCTCCTTGATGCTGCACTCCGGGGGGTCATCCCGAGACTTCGAGCACAGGGTTTTTTGGGGGCTTCTTGGGCACAGACCCTCTCCCGCGGGGTTCTCTGGAGCGAGGGCAACCCCTTCCGCCCGAGACTCCGTCTCTGGACCGGGCTCCTCGTGCGGCCAATGGATGGGCTATGGCTGCGTCTGTCATGCCCTACCAACCGCCGCAATGTCCTGGTTTCTATGGAACCTCTCTACTTCTACGATACCGAGCGATTTACACCCTTGGTGGTGGAGTTCGAGCCGGTCGGTGGTGGCCTGCTCCGGCTCGTGGGGGAGATTGCGACGGTGGCCCCGGTGGCGCCGCGAGCAACCTTCCGTACGCTACCTCTGGCCCGGGCTCCGGAGGTCGGAGAAGCTCACGGAGCATTCTACGATCCGGCCTATTTTCAGGTGAAGAAGGGCGAGATCACTCGTAAGTACCGAAAGCTCATTGGGCATCAGCCACAGACCGAGGCCCCTGGGGCAGCATCCTGTAGGCTGATCGAAGCAGGGCCTGCGGAGCACGAGATCCGGGAGGTCGGTCCGTTTCTCGGGGGCACAAGGTCGGAGCCTCTCGACAGCCCTGAGGGAGGCGGGAGGCTCCAGGAGGTAATCTTCAAGAACCTCGTTCCATTTCGGGTGAACTACGACGGCCACACGGTCGCCGTGGACCCAAACCGGGATGTGCTTGCAGCAGGGGCTCGTGCCGTAGAGCACTGCTTCGCGGAAGCCTTGGGCGCGAATTTTCAGCAGGAGCACCAAGGGGCTCTCTGGTATTTGACCAAATATTTCACGCCCCATCCTGCTGGGGAGGCACACTTCTTCGTGAAGCCCTGGGCCTTCGTAACCACGCCGCCGGGGTGGTCTTGCCTGCTGGATGGAATCCACGGGGTTGGGTATGACATCCTCCGTGGTGTGGTCTCCACGGATCTCTTCCATGCAACGCCGGCGGTCTTCTGGCTGCACCGGCTCCATACGAGCATCCATGTGCCGCGGGGGACGCCGCTGCTCCGGGTGCTCCCGGTGCCTCGCTCGCTGCTGACGGCAGGGTACCGGCGCCGGGGGTTTCTAGACGAAGGACGTACGTCGTGAGCACTTACCACTTGGTAACCCACATAGAGCCGCAGGTGCTACGAGAGGGCCTAGCGCGCTACGGGTTTGTCCTCTGCACAGGCATCCAGCCGGAGGAGGCGGGGCGCGACTTCTGGGGCTTCACGGAGCGACTGCTGGGCCTGCGCCCCCGGATGGTGGAGCGGCAGCCGATCCAGGCGGTGGAGGGAGGGCACTCCTTCGCCTCGACCAGCCGCTTCACGCCGCTGCATACCGACAGCCAGCTCTACGACGGGGCGCCACCAGACCTCCAAGTGATGGCCTGCCACCATGCAGACGAGGGAGGCGGAGAGAGCTTGCTGTTGGACACCTGGTCCCTGCTGACAGCCATCGAGGAGCGGGATCCGGAGCTCTTCATAACGTTGTTTCGGGCATGGCGGATACACCCGTTTGTCTTCGGGGATCTGACAGGTCCGACGGTGGCGCTCCGCGGGAACGCACTGGCTTTCACCCACTCACCTCGGTCGAGAGAGGATGCCGTGGGGCAGCGGCTCGCGACCTGGCTAGAGCATTCACCTCCGCTCCAGGTGCCGGTGAGGGCGGGGGAGGTGTTGCTGCTGGACAATCGTAGGGTGCTTCACGGGCGTCGGGCGTTCCAAGATGTTCGGCGTTGCTTTACCCGGCTGCTGGTGTGGTTGCCGGAGCCGCTGGCTCGACATCCGCGTTATGAGGCACTGGCCCAGGAGATGCGGCGAGAGGTTGAGGTGAAGATGGCTGGAGTACCGGCGGAGGCACGGCGCAGGGCGGGATTCTCCGGGAAGGTGCTCCCAGTGGCTGAGGAGCGGTTGCAGATCGTGCTGGCGATGCTGCGGGGGGCGCCGCCCGGGGTGCTGGCAGCCCGCTACCGCGTGCCGGAGCCAACCCTCTATGTTTGGCGCGATGAGGCGCTTCGGGCGGCGCTGGAGGTGCTGGATCGCTGAGGAATGGCCCTTGCCTGAGGACCGAAAAGATGATCAGAGAAGCAAGAGAATTTCGCAGGAGCAGTCGAGGGGGGAAGGCACTGGGAGGAGTGCTTGCGGCGCTGTTCACGGCGGGGGCGACGCCGTCGGTTGCTGCGGAAGGGGTTCCACTCCAAATGGAATGGGAGAAACCTACCCAGTGCTTGACGGATGGGAAGGGGCAGGGGTGGCGTGTACAATGCGATGCGGAAACCAAGGTGTGCATCTACGCACCGGACGCGGAGCTGGATGCGGAGGGCAACT